>NZ_JBFBJZ010000020.1:0-136264 GCF_040686255.1 Kitasatospora sp. NPDC085879
CGCCCGGTTACATTCCGAACCCGGAAGCTAAGCCTCGTAGCGCCGATGGTACTGCAGGGGGGACCCTGTGGGAGAGTAGGACGCCGCCGAACAATCTTTCAAAGAGAAGCCCCCTCCCCTTCGGGAGGGGGCTTCTCTGCGTTAATCTTCGCCAATGCAGAACCTGACGCTCACCTGGCAGGCCTCGGCCGGCGCGTCCGCGGCGCTGTACGCCTCGGCCTTCGCCGCCGGGCGGGCCCGTCGCCGGACACCGGCCGCGCTGCTGCGGGAGGCCGGGACACTGCTTGCGCTGTTCACGCTGTGGCAGGTGGTCGGGCATCTGTCGGTGATGAGTACGGACCACGCGCTGGACCGGGCGGAGTGGATCCATCGCACCGAGCTGGCGTTCGGTCTGCCCGACGAGGCGGCCTGGCAGCGGGCGGTGGTGCCGCACCCGTGGCTCGTCCAGGGGGCGAACTACTACTACGCCACCATGCATTTCGGGGTGATGCTGGTCCTGCTGCTGTGGCTGTTCCTGAAGCACCGGGAGAACTACGCCTGGGTGCGGACGACGGTCGTGGCGACGACCGCGGCCTGCCTGCTGATCCAGTTCATCCCGGTCGCCCCGCCGCGGATGCTGCCCGGGAACGGGTTCGTCGATCTCGCCGTCCAGTACGGGCAGTCGGTGTACGGCGGCGCGGTCGCCGGCGTGGTCCCGGACCAGTTGTCGGCGATGCCCTCGGTCCATGTGGCCTGGTGCGTGATCGTGGCGGTGGCCGTGGTCGTGGTGGGGCGGAGCCGGTGGCGCTGGCTGGTGGTGCTGCACCCGGTGCTGACGGTGGTGGTGGTCGTGGTGACCGCGAACCACTTCTGGGCGGACGGCCTGGTCGCGGTGGCGCTGCTGCTGGTGGTCTACCTGGTGCAGCACGCGACGGCGGGCTGGCGGGGCCAGTCGGGGGTGCCGGGTGTGGTGCGGGTGCCGGTGGAGGGCGAGCGCCCGGAGCCGGAACGGCAGAGCCCCGCCGTCCGCTGAGGGACGGCAGGGCCGCGTCGTGCGAGGTCCGGACGGTGCCGAACGGTGCCGAACGGTGTCGGGGCTGCCGGACGGTGTCCGGACACGGCGGTGGGCCGGGCCCCGTGGGGGAGAGGTCCGGCCCACCCGTTCCGGGGGGTTACTTGACCGGCAGGGCGGCGCGGCCCCAGCCACTGTTGGTCAGCGCCGCGGTCGCCCAGTACCAGGCCGCGAGGCCGGAGACGGCGGCGACCCAGCCGGCGAGCTTGCCGAGACCGGAGCTGCTGCCGAACGAGGCGATCGCGCTGAGCAGCAGGGAGACGGTGAGCAGGCCGTAGACGGCGCGTCCGAGCCAGCCCCCGCTGTTCCAGCTGGCGAGGGTGAGGGTGAGCGCCAGCAGCGCCCAGAGCAGCAGGAAGAGCCCTGCGGCGTTCTTGCCGGCGCCCTCCGCCGTCGACCAGGTCGCCCAGAAGGCGCCGAGGCCGGTGAAGGCGGTGCCGGTGAAGCCCTCACCGACGTGGAGCTGCCACAGGCCTGCGACGAACAGCGCGATGCCGCCGACCAGGTGGGTGAGCGACACGGCGTCCTTGACCCCGGCACCGCTGAGGATGCCGGTGGAGAGCAGGCCGTATGCCAGAAGGGTCAGTCCGAGGGCCAGGTATCCGAGAGGACCCGCGTCGGCTCCTGCGGGTCGGGCGTCCGCCCCGGTAGCGACGTTGCTCACCGGAGGCTCCTTTCACTGCGTGCCGGGATGGCGGCGTGTTCTGTGGGGGCGCACCACGGCATGGGGGAGCGCGGTGCGTGACGGTGCACGGAGGTGCACGAAGAGGTGCGGTGCGGTGCACGGAAAGGTGCGTGAGGTGCTGCGCGATGCCGGACCGCGGGCGCACGGACGTGTGCGTGCGGGCGGTTCCCGGCTGATGAGGACCGGCGGTGCGGCCGTCGGTCGATGCCCCTCCGGGGTGATCCCCCGGTGATGACTGTGTACCCGGTCCTGGCGCCTTGTACCCTTGTGAATCGCACAATTTGTGCAGTCGTCAGCTGTGTGGTGGGGCTTGCCGACCGTGCGGTGAACGGGTTTGAACTCGCCGGTGCCCCGCGGAGTCAGGCGTGGCGCTGTTCGGGCACCCTCAGGGTGAGGATCGCCATGTCGTCCGAGGGCGGCTCCGGCGCGAACCGTTCGACGGCGCGCTGGACGCGGGCCGCGACCGCTCCGGCGGTCAACCCGGTGCAGCCGGTGAGGACTTCGGCGAGGCCGTCGTCGCCGAGCATCCGCCGGCCCTCGCGGCGTTCGGTGACGCCGTCCGTGACGCAGAGCAGCACCTCGCCGGGGGCGAGGATCAACTCCTCGGCGGTGAGGTCGAGTTCGTCCATGACGCCGAGCAGGGGCTGCGGCGAGGCGGCCTGGTCGACCTGCCCGTCGGTGCGCAGCCGCAGCGGCAGCGGGTGGCCGGCGCAGACCAGGGAGAGCGCGGTGGAGCCGTCCGGGCGGGGCGTCAACTCCCCGTACAGCAGGGTGAGGAAGCGGCTGCGGGTGCCCTCGCCGAGGATCGCGGAGTTGAGCCGGGCGAGGACCTGGGGTGCGTCGAGGCCCTCACGGGCGAGCAGGCGCAGCGAGTTGCGGGCGAGGCCGGTGACGGACGCGGCCTCCGGCCCGGTGCCGCAGACGTCGCCGATGGCGAAGCCGTAGGTGCCCTCGCGGATCGGGAAGATGTCGTAGAAGTCGCCGCCGACCTCGTTGCCCTCGCCGGCGGCCTGGTAGAAGACCTCGACCTCGACGCCGGGGATCTTCGGGAGCTCGGGCGGCAGCAGGGCGCGCTGGAAGGCCTGGCTGGTGGCCGTGCGCTCGGAGTAGAGACGGGAGTTGTCGAGGGCGAGCGCGGCGCGGCGGGAGAGGTCCTCGGCGAGTTCGAGGATCTCCTGGCGGAAGCGCACCCCGGTGCCGACGCCGAGGACGAGCAGGCCGATGACCCGGTTGCGGGCGGCGAGCGGTAGGACGACGGTCTCGCCGAGCAGGCCGGCGAGGGCGGGAGCGTCGGAGAGGCCGAGGCCGCGGGCGGTGTCGGCCGGGGCCTTCCAGAAGCGGGCGCCGGCGGCGGGCACGGCCTCCGGGGGCGGGGTCTTGTCGAGGATGTCGCGCAGCGGGTCGATGCGGTCCTCGTCCTCGTGCAGGAGGAAGGCGAGGTCGGCGCCGCCGTTCTGCTCGCCGGTGGTGTAGACGGCGCACCAGGCGGCGAGCTTGGGGACGGCCATCTGGGCCATCAGGGCGAGGGTCTGCTCGTGCTCCAGGGTGCCGGCGAGCAGGTCGGAGGCCTCGACGAGGAAGGAGAGCGAGCCGCGGCGCAGCTGTTCGAGTTCGGTGAGGCGGGCGCTCTCCAGGGCGAGCGCGATCCGGTCGGCGGCGAACTGGAGGCGCAGCGCGTCCTCGTTGTCGTAGCGGGCGGGGGCGCCGGCGGCGACGCCGAGCGAGCCGGTGAGGCGGCCCTCGACCTTGAGCGGCACGGTGATGAGGGAGCGCAGGCCGCTGCCGTTTAGGAGGGGCGCGGCGGAGGGCCGGACGGAGAGGTCCTCGTGGACGGCGGGGAGCCTGGCGGAGTCGAAGCGGCCGGCGCCGCCCTCGATCGGCAGCCGGGCGTAGCGGCGGCCGGAGCCGGGCAGGCCGGTCGCGGCGCGGACCTCGAACTCGGTGTCGTCGTCGGTGGTGAGCAGCAGGTAGGCGGCGTCGGCGTCGAGGAGGTCGCGGGCGCGGTCGACGATCCGCTGGAGGAGTCCGTCCAGGTCGCCGAGGTCGCCGGCGGTGAGCGGGCCGACGAGCAGGTCGAGGGGTTCGATCACGGCGGGCGTCTCGGCGGTGGTGCCGGGGCTGCGCAGGACGGCGCGGTCGCCCTCCTGGACGAGCAGGCAGAGGGTGGACGGCACGCCCTGGGCGTCGCGGAGTCGGACCTGGACGCCGTAGACCTCGACGATCCGGCCGTCGCCGGCGCGGACCCCGAAGCTGCCCTCCCAGCGGGCGAGCCGGAGGGTCTCGGCGAGGCCGAGGCCGATGCCGGGGGACTGCGGCCAGGCGGCGAGGTCGGCCCAGGGGCGGCCGAGGGTCTGGTCGGCGCCGCACCGGAAGAGCGCCTCGGCGTCCGGGTTCCAGCCGCGGACGGTGCCCTCGTCGTCGAGTTGGACGACGGCGACGCGTACCGGCCCGTCGGTGCCCGGGAGTTCGCCGCCGGGCAGGCTCGGCACCGCGTACCGGGTGCCGTGGACGTGCTCGGGCAGGGCGAGGCGGAACCAGACGGTCTTGCGGCCGGCCGCGTACTCGACGCCCCAACAGGACGAGAGGGCGGAGCACATGAGCAGGCCCCGGCCGCCCTCGCCGTCCGGGTCGGCGTACCGGTCGGAGGCGGTGGGGACGTTGGCGAAGGCGGGCAGACCGCGTTCGGGGTGCTGGTCGGTGACCTCGATGCGGACGGTGGCGTCCTCGCGGACGCAGCCGACCTCGGCGGCGGTGCCGGCGTGCACCACGGCGTTGGTGACGAGTTCGCTGACGAGGACGACGGCGTCGTCGACGACCTCGGGCAGGCCCCAACCGAGCAGCGCATCGCGGACGAAGCCGCGTGCGGCGGCGGCCGATCGGCCGGCCGGTTCGAAGGTGGCGGCTGCGCGCGCGGTGACCACGTGCCCACGTCTCCTCTGCTCTGGTGTCCGACTGTTCGGGATACCGGGAGGTTCGCCACGGGGCCCGGTGCAGCGTTCCACCCTACTTTCCGCTTCGTTCCCCGCGGGGCCCGGGCGCCGAAACAGGTCCCTGAGGGTGATTCTGCCCACGGATTCGGTGCGGGTGCGGTGAACCCTGTGCAACCGGACGGACACCGGGCGCAGGTGCTGACAGACTGGGGGGTCCGCAGCACGGGGCCGGCGAGTACGGTCGGGAGGGGTGCCGGTGGCCTGGTCGGCTGCCGGATCCGCCCGAGCGGTACTGGAACGGTACCGGACAGTCACGATGTTGGAGGGCCCCGTTGAGTTCGGCCACCAAGGACGCCATCGCCACGACCGGGGACACGGACCGCGCCGGCCACCGGGCCCGCGGTGTGCCCGGTCGGCGGTCGGGGCACGCCCGCGGCGCCGAGCCGGCCGATCTGCGCAAGCTGCTGGCGGCGTTGACCGCGATGCGCGACGGCAACTTCCGGCGGCGGCTCACCTTCCCGGGGGACGGGCCGCTGGCGGAGATCGCCGCGGTGTTCAACGAGGTCGCGGAGCGCAATCAGCACCTCACGGGTGAACTGGCGCGGGTGCGGCGGGCGGTCGGCCGGGAGGGCCGGCTCTCCGAACGGCTGGAGACGGGTGTCGGCGAGGGCGCCTGGATGGCCGCCATCGACAACTGCAACGCGCTGATCGACGACCTGGCCCGGCCGATGGCCGAGGTCGGCCGGGTGCTGACGTCCATCGCGGAGGGCGACCTCGACCAGCGGATGGAGCTGCGCTCGGTGCACACCAGCGGGGCGAGCTACCCGCTGCGCGGCGAGTTCCTGAAGGTGGGCCGCACCGTCAACGGGCTGGTGGACCAGCTGTCGGAGTTCACCGACGAGGTGACCCGGGTGGCGATCGAGGTGGGCACCGACGGCAAGCTGGGCGGCCAGGCCCGGGTGCGCAGCGTCTCGGGCAGCTGGAAGGACCTGGCCGACTCGGTCAACACCATGGCCGGCCGGCTGACGGCCCAGGTGCGCAACATCGCCGAGGTGACGACGGCGGTGGCCAAGGGCGACCTGTCGCGGAAGGTCACGGTGGACGTGGCCGGCGAGATGCTGGAGCTGAAGAACACCGTCAACACGATGGTGGACCAGCTGAACTCGTTCGCCGCCCAGGTGACGACGGTGGCGCGCGACGTGGGCACCGAGGGTCGGCTCGGCGGTCAGGCGCAGGTGCCGGGTGTGGCCGGCGTGTGGCGCGACCTCACCGACTCGGTGAACTTCATGGCGAACAACCTGACGGCCCAGGTGCGCAACATCGCCGAGGTGACGACGGCGGTCGCCAAGGGCGACCTGTCGCGCAAGATCGAGGTCGATGCGCGGGGCGAGATCCTGGAGCTGAAGAACACCATCAACACGATGGTCGACCAGCTGTCCGGGTTCGCCGAGCAGGTGACCCGGGTGGCCCGCGCGGTGGGCACCGAGGGCCTCCTCGGCGGCCAGGCGCAGGTGCCGGGTGTGGCCGGGGTCTGGAAGGACCTGACCGAGAACGTCAACTCGATGGCGAACAACCTGACCAGTCAGGTGCGCAACATCGCCCAGGTGACGACCGCGGTCGCCAGGGGCGACCTCTCGCAGAAGATCCAGGTGGACGCGCGGGGCGAGATCCTCGAGCTGAAGAACACCATCAACACCATGGTCGACCAGCTCGGCGCGTTCGCCGACGAGGTCACCCGGGTCGCCAGGGACGTGGGCACCGAGGGCATCCTCGGCGGCCAGGCGAGCGTGCCGGGGGTGTCCGGCACCTGGAAGGACCTGACCAACAGCGTCAACCTGATGGCCAACAACCTGACCAGCCAGGTGCGCAACATCGCCGAGGTGACCACGGCGGTGGCCCGCGGCGACGTCTCCAAGAAGATCACCGTCGACGCGAAGGGCGAGATCCGCGAGCTGGTGACGACCGTCAACACGATGGTCGACCAGCTGTCCGCCTTCGCCGACGAGGTGACCCGCGTCGCCCGCGAGGTGGGCACCGAGGGCATCCTCGGCGGCCAGGCCCGGGTGCGCGGGGTGTCCGGCATCTGGCGGGACCTCACCGACAACGTCAACTTCATGGCGTCCAACCTGACCAGCCAGGTGCGCACGATCGCCGAGGTCGCCTCCGCGGTGGCCCGCGGCGACCTCTCCAAGAAGATCACCATCGAGGCGCAGGGCGAGGTCAAGGCGCTCGCCAGCACCCTCAACACGATGGTCGACCAGCTGTCGGCGTTCGCCGTCGAGGTGACCCGGGTGGCCCGCGAGGTGGGCACCGACGGCACCCTGGGCGGCCAGGCCTCGGTACCGGGCGTGGCCGGCATCTGGAAGGACCTCACCGACAACGTCAACCTGATGGCCAACAACCTCACCGGCCAGGTGCGCAACATCGCCCTGGTCATCACGGCGGTGGCCCGCGGCGACCTGTCGCAGAAGATCGACGTCGACGTGCGCGGCGAGATCCTGGAGCTCAAGACCAGCATCAACACGATGGTCGACCAGCTCGGCGCGTTCGCCGACGAGGTCACCCGCGTCGCCCGCGAGGTGGGCACCGACGGCCGGCTCGGCGGCCAGGCCCGGGTGCCGGGCGTCGCCGGCCGCTGGCAGGACCTCACCGAGTCGGTGAACGAGCTGGCGAACAACCTGACCAGGCAGGTGCGCGCGATCGCCCAGGTCGCCACCGCGGTGACCCGCGGCGACCTCTCCCCGCGGATCGACGTGGACGCGTCCGGCGAGCTCGACGAGCTCAAGGACAACATCAACCAGATGATCGCCAACCTGCGCGAGACCACCCGGACCAACAAGGACCAGGACTGGCTGAAGACCAACCTGGCCCGGATGTCCGGTCTGCTGCAGGGCCGCCGCGACCTGGAGGCGGTCGCCTCGCTCATCATGACGGAGCTCACCCCGGTCGTCTCCGCCCAGCACGGCGCCTTCTTCCTCGCCCAGCCGTCCGGCCGGACGGCCGAGCTGGTCACCGAGGACGACGACGAGAACGACACCGTGCTGCGCCTGATCGGCAGCTACGGCTACCAGCGCCGCACCATGCCGACCACCTTCCGGCCCGGCGAGGGCCTGGTCGGGCAGGTCGCGGTCGAGCGCCGCTCGATCGTGATCAGCCACACCCCGCCCGGCTACCTGAAGATCGCCTCCGGTCTCGGCGAGGCCTCCCCGGCGCACGTCGTCGTCCTGCCGGTGCTGTTCGAGGGCAGGCTGCTCGGTGTCATCGAGCTGGCCTCGTTCAGCGCGTTCACCTCCGTCGCCCTGGACTTCCTCAACCAGATCGCCGACCTGATCGGCGTCACCGTCAACACCATCAGCGTCAACACCAAGACCGAGGGCCTGCTCCTGGAGTCGCAGCGGCTCACCGCGGAACTCTCCATGCGGTCCGCCGAGTTGGAGGCCCGCCAGGAGGAGCTGGAGCGCACCAACGAAGAGCTCCAGGAGAAGGCCGAGCAGCTCGCCCAGCAGAACCGCGACATCGAGATCAAGAACAGCGAGATCGAGGAGGCCCGGCAGATCCTGGAGGAGCGCGCCGAACAGCTCGCCCTCGCCTCCCGCTACAAGAGCGAGTTCCTCGCCAACATGTCGCACGAGCTGCGCACCCCGCTCAACTCACTGCTGATCCTCGCCAAGCTGCTCTCCGACAACAACGAGGGCAACCTGTCGCCCAAGCAGGTCGAGTTTGCCGAAACGATCCACGGCGCAGGATCCGACCTCCTGCAGCTGATCAACGACATCCTCGACCTGTCCAAGGTCGAGGCCGGCAAGATGGACGTCCGCCCGGCCCGGATCGCCCTCGTCCAGCTGGTCGACTACGTCGAGGCGGCCTTCCGCCCGCTCGCCGAGGACAAGAGCCTGGACTTCGCCGTCCGGGTCTCCGACGACCTGCCGGTCACCCTGCACACCGACGAGCAGCGCCTCCAGCAGGTCCTGCGCAACCTGCTCTCCAACGCGGTCAAGTTCACCGACGCCGGCGCCGTCGACCTGCTGATCCGGCCGGTCACCAACGGTGAGGTGCCGCAGCACGTCCGCGAGCAGCTGCTGGAGGCCGACGCGATCGGCGACCCGGACGAGGAGCTGATCGCCTTCTCGGTCTCCGACACCGGTATCGGCATCCCCGGAAACAAGCTCCGCGAGATCTTCGAGCCGTTCCGGCAGGCCGACGGCGGCACCAGCCGCAAGTACGGCGGCACCGGCCTCGGCCTGTCGATCAGCCGCGAGATCGCCCGGCTGCTCGGCGGCGAGATCCACGCCGAGAGCGAACTCGGCCGCGGCTCCACCTTCACCCTGTACCTGCCGCTGCGCGCCGACGGACCCGACGCCGCCGCCCCGCAGGACCGGGCGACCGGCCAGGCGGTGCGCGGCGCGGTCGGCGTCACCCCGGTCGGCATGCCGGTGCCGGTGGGGGAGAACCCGGCGGAGCACTGGGCGCAGGAGGTGCGCGAACTGGCCGAGGAGCGCCGTCGGGGCGCCGCCGAGCGCCGCCGCGCCGTGGAGGGCCGCACCCCCCGCCGGGCCCTGGAGAGCCGCCCCACGGCGGAGCCGGCCGCAGCCGAGCGCGAGCAGTTCCCGCGCCAGCCCGAGCGGGCCGCCGACCGCCCCGGCGCCGCCGCCCAGTTCCAGGGCCGCTTCGAGGGCCAGCGGGTGCTGATCGTCGACGACGACATCCGCAACGTCTTCGCCCTCACCAGCGTGCTGGAGGAGTACGGGCTGACGGTGCTGTACGCCGAGAACGGCCGCGAGGGCATCGAGGTGCTGGAGCAGCACGAGGACGTCGCCCTGGTGCTGATGGACATCATGATGCCGGAGATGGACGGCTACGCGACCACCGAGGCGATCCGGCGGATGCCCCAGTTCGCGGGCCTGCCGATCATCGCGCTGACCGCCAAGGCCATGAAGGGGGACCGCGAGAAGAGCCTGGAGGCGGGCGCCAACGACCACGTCACCAAGCCCGTCGAGACCGACCATCTGCTGGCGGTCATGCGCCAGTGGCTGCCGGTCGGGTAGCCGCCAGGTCCGCAGGTCGGTCCGCACTGGCGGGTCCGACCGGGAACCCGGTAGTGTGCCGCAATCGTTGCGAACGGTGACCGAACGGTGACGCGGCGTCCTGGATCGGCGGCTCCGGCGGCCCGAGTTGCCGGGAGCGATGTGACGGGCGAGGGGGTACGGCTAGCATGACCGGGTCAGTAATGGGCGGCACGCGGGTGCCGGCCCTGGGCAGGCAACCGGCAGGAGGGCGGGTCCTGGTGCAGAAGGCGAAGATCCTTCTGGTCGACGATCGGCCGGAGAACCTGCTCGCGCTGGAGGCCATCCTCTCCGCGCTGGACCAGACCCTGGTCCGGGCCTCGTCCGGCGAGGAGGCGCTCAAGGCGCTGCTCACCGACGACTTCGCCGTGATCCTGCTCGACGTCCAGATGCCCGGCATGGACGGCTTCGAGACCGCCGCGCACATCAAGCGCCGCGAGCGGACCCGCGACATCCCGATCATCTTCCTGACCGCGATCAACCACGGGCCGCACCACACCTTCCGCGGCTACGCGGCCGGCGCGGTGGACTACATCTCCAAGCCCTTCGACCCGTGGGTGCTGCGCGCCAAGGTCTCCGTCTTCGTCGACCTCTACATGAAGAACTGCCAGCTCAAGGAGCAGGCCGCGCTGCTCCGCCTGCAGCTGGAGGCCGGCGAGGCCCCGGCTCTCGGCGGCGCCCTGCTCGGCGAGCTCTCCGCCCGGCTGGCGACGGTGGAGGAGCAGGCCGAGGCGCTCACCAAGCAGCTGGACGGCTCCTCCGAGACGGCCGCCGCAGCGGGCGCCGCCCACCTGGAGCGCAAGCTCGCCGGTCTGCGCCGCGCCCTCGACGCGCTGCGCCCCGGCGCGTCCTGACGGCACGCCGACCGCGGGGCGGCACCACCCGCCCGGCCGAGCGGCCCACGGTGACAACACGTCGGCGACACGCCCCCGCGCTCGCCCTCGGTCACATGTGCAGGGCTGCCGGCCGCCGGTAGGCTGCTGTGCCATGGCCACACGTACGCCCGGAAGCCAGGCACGCAACCCGAAGCCCGGGCCGGCCAAGAAGGCGCCGGCCAAGCGGGCCGCCGCCACGCCCGCGGCCCCGCGCAAGGCCGCCGCGAAGAAGGCGCCCGCCAGGAAGGCCGCGGCGCCCGCCCCGCCGCCGCCCCGCCCGATACTCTTCCGCGCCGTCCGGGCCGTCTGGCTCGGCATCGCGCACTCCGTCGGCGCGCTCTTCCGCGGCTTCGGCCACGGCGCCCGCAACCTCGACCCGGCGCACCGCAAGGACGGCGTGGCCCTGCTGCTGCTCGCCCTCGCCCTGGTCACCGCGGCCGGCACCTGGTTCAGCCCGCAGGGCTGGCTCGGCGAGGCGGCCACGAACGTCGTCTCCGGCCTGTTCGGCCGGCTCGACGTGCTGGTGCCCTTCCTGCTCGGCGCCGTGTCCGTGCGGCTGATGCGGCACCCGGAGGGGCCGGAGGCCAGCGGCCGGATCCTGATCGGGCTGTCCGCGCTGGTGGTCGGCGTCCTCGGCCTGGTCCACATCGGCTGCGGAGCGCCCGTCATGTCCAGCGGGGCGTCCCGGATACGGGCCGCCGGCGGCGTCGTCGGCTGGGCCGCCTCCACCCCGATGATGGCCGCCGCCGGCCCGCCGCTCGCGGTGCCGCTGCTGCTCCTCATCGCCTTCTTCGGCCTGCTGGTCGTCACCGCCACCCCGGTCAACAAGATCCCCGAGCGGCTGCGCGGGCTCGGCGAGCGGCTCGGCGTGGTCGAGCCGGCCTTCGCCGGCGGCCCCGCCGCGGACGGCTCCGCGGGCAGTGTCCGCGAGCACTCCACCGCGCCGCCCGAGGACGCCGACCCCGACGCGCTGCCCTTCACCATCGACGACGAGGCCGCCCCGGCCCGCCGCCGGCGCCGCCGCAAGCAGGTCGACGACCCGGAACTCGCCTCCGCCGTCCCCGACATGTTCGTCAAGGACCCGTACGAGACCCGCGACCTCGCCGCCGGCGTCGCCGCGGACCTCGACGGCGCCCTGCTGTACGGCGTCCCCGGCTCGCCCGCGGTCGCCAGCATGCTCCACCAGGTCAAGGACAACACCGCGCCCCCGGAGGAGCCCGCGGTGCCCGCAGCCCGCTCGGAGGGCGCGCCCGAGGGCCACGGCCCGGCGCCGGTGCGGATGGAGCAGCTCACCCTCGCCGGGGACATCCCCTACGCGCTGCCGCCGCTCGACCTGCTGGAGCACGGCGCCCCGGCGAAGGCCCGATCCCGTCTCAACGACGAGGTGGTCGCCCAGCTCACCGGCGTCTTCTCGGAGTTCAAGGTGGACGCCCGGGTCACCGGCTTCACCCGCGGCCCGACAGTCACCCGCTACGAGGTCGAGCTCGGCCCCGCCGTGAAGGTCGAGCGGATCACCGCGCTGGCCAAGAACATCGCCTACGCCGTCGCCAGCCCGGACGTGCGGATCATCTCGCCGATCCCCGGCAAGTCCGCGGTCGGCGTGGAGATCCCCAACCGGGACCGCGAGATGGTCAACCTCGGCGACCTGCTGCGTTCGCGCGCCGCCGCCGACGACGACCACCCGATGGTCGTCGGCATGGGCAAGGACGTCGAGGGCCACACCGTGATGGCCAACCTCGCGAAGATGCCGCACATCCTCGTCGCCGGCGCCACCGGCGCGGGCAAGTCCTCGTGCATCAACTGCCTGATCACCTCCGTCCTCGCCCGGGCCACCCCGGACGAGGTGCGGATGGTGCTGGTCGACCCCAAGCGCGTCGAGCTGACCGCGTACGAGGGCATCCCGCACCTGATCACGCCGATCATCACCAACCCGAAGAAGGCCGCCGAGGCCCTCCAGTGGGTGGTGCGCGAGATGGACATGCGCTACGACGACCTGGCGGCCTTCGGCTTCCGGCACGTCGACGACTTCAACGCCGCCGTGCGCTCCGGCAGGCTCAAGCCGCCGCTCGGCAGCGAGCGCGAGCTGACGCCCTATCCGTACCTGCTGGTCATCGTCGACGAGCTGGCCGACCTGATGATGGTCGCGCCGCGGGACGTCGAGGACTCGGTCGTCCGGATCACCCAGCTGGCCCGCGCGGCCGGCATCCACCTGGTGCTCGCCACCCAGCGGCCCTCGGTGGACGTGGTGACCGGCCTGATCAAGGCCAACGTGCCGTCCCGGCTGGCCTTCGCCACCTCGGCGATGGCCGACTCCCGGGTCATCCTCGACCAGCCCGGCGCGGAGAAGCTGATCGGCAAGGGCGACGCGCTCTTCCTGCCGATGGGCGCCTCCAAGCCGGTCCGCATGCAGGGCGCGTTCGTCACCGAGGCGGAGATCGCCAAGGTCGTCCAGCACTGCAAGGACCAGATGGGTGCCGTCTACCGGGACGACGTCACGGTCGGCGGCGGCCCGAAGAAGGAGATCGACGAGGAGATCGGCGACGACCTCGACCTGCTGATCCAGGCCGCCGAGCTGGTCGTCTCGACCCAGTTCGGCTCGACCTCGATGCTCCAGCGCAAACTGCGGGTCGGCTTCGCCAAGGCCGGACGGCTGATGGACCTGATGGAGTCCCGGGGCATCGTCGGCCCCAGCGAGGGCTCCAAGGCGCGGGACGTGCTGGTGAAGCCGGACGAGTTGGACGGTGTCCTGCTGACACTCCGTGGATGAGCCGCTTCTCACTCGTTCGGAGGAATGTGATAAGTAGGGGGAACCGCGCCGAGCAGTCGGCGCGTCCCTATCGGGGCGGGGACGAATTGTGCGCCCGGCCTGCGCTGACCTGCCGTCAGACGCGGCCGGCGAGCCGCCCACGTTCGGGCCTATTCCGCTTGAGATTCGTTCCACCCCCGCCCCTAGACTGTTTTCTCAGCAGGTGGCCAACGCTCGAAAGGCGCGTCCAGTGACCATCGGCAAGTCCCCCGACCGTGGCAGCCGCCGGCCCTCCGCCCGCACGTCCCGGAACGAACCGGGGCAGCCGGCGCCGGCGGCCGACCAGCCTGCCGAAGACCTCCCGAGCATCGGTCGTGTGCTCACCACCGCCCGTATCGACGCCGGCCTGACCGTCGATCAGGTGAGCACGAGCACCCGCGTCCGCGTCCCGATCGTGCACGCCATCGAGCAGGACGACTTCTCCCGCTGCGGCGGCGACTTCTACGCCCGCGGCCACATCCGCGCCCTGGCCCGCGCCGTCGGCGTCGACGGCGACGATCTGGTCGCCCGCTACGACGCGGCGCACGGCGGGTCCCCGGCCGACCGCCGCCCGACCCAGCTGCTCGACACCACCCCGATCAAGGTCAACGACCACCGCCGGCCGAACTGGACCACCCCGATGGTGGTCGCCATCGTCGCCGTGGTCGCCCTGATCGGCTTCAACCTGTTCGGCGGGCACTCCAACACCCCGGCGACCGGTGCCGCCAGCTCCCCGCTGGCCAGCGCCGCCGGCTCCGCCCCGGCCAGCGCCTCCGCCCAGCCCCCGGCGCCCGCGCCGAGCCTCGCCCCGATCGCCGCGGCCCCGGCCGACAAGGTCACCGTGAAGCTCGTCGCCGAGAAGGCCACCAGCTGGGTCTCCGCCAAGGACGGCAAGGGCAAGGCGCTGTTCTCCAACAACCTGGAGACCGGCCAGGCCCAGACCTTCACCGACCCCAAGCAGATCAGCCTGGTGCTCGGCAACGCCGGCGCCGTGCACGTGTACGTCAACGGCAAGGACCTCGGTCCGGCCGGCGCCGACGGCCAGGTGGTGCACGTCACGTACACCCCGGGAGACCCGCAGGCAGGCTGAGTCGGGGCCTTCGATCGGCATACACGGCCTCCGGGGCGAACGGCACCGGGGGCCGCGCGTTAATCTTGGCGTCATGCCTGAACGCCGTACTGTCGCCCTTGTCACGCTCGGATGCGCCCGCAACGAGGTGGACTCCGAGGAACTCGCCGGGCGACTGGAGGCCGACGGCTGGCAGCTGGTCGACGACGCCGCCGACGCCGACGTCGCCGTGGTCAACACCTGCGGGTTCGTCGAGGCCGCCAAGAAGGACTCCGTCGACGCCCTGCTGGAGGCCAACGACCTCAAGGGCCACGGCCGCACCCAGGCCGTCGTCGCGGTCGGCTGCATGGCCGAGCGCTACGGCAAGGAGCTCGCCGAGGCGCTGCCCGAGGCGGACGGCGTGCTCGGCTTCGACGACTACACCGACATCTCCGGCCGGCTGCAGACCATCCTCGCCGGCGGCCACGTCGAGGCGCACACCCCGCGCGACCGCCGCAAGCTGCTGCCGCTCTCCCCGGTCGAGCGGCAGGCCGCCGCCCCCGAGGTCGCACTGCCCGGCCACGGCGCCCCCGAGGACCTCCCCGAGGGCCTCGCCCCGGCCTCCGGCCCCCGCACCCTGCGCAAGCGGCTCGACGACAGCCCGGTCGCCTCGATCAAGCTGGCCTCCGGCTGCGACCGCCGATGTTCGTTCTGCGCCATCCCGGCCTTCCGCGGCTCGTTCATCTCGCGCCGCCCCTCCGACGTGCTGAACGAGGCCCGCTGGCTGGCCGGCGAGGGTGTCCGGGAGATCGTCCTGGTCAGCGAGAACAACACCTCGTACGGCAAGGACCTCGGCGACATCCGGCTGCTGGAGACCCTGCTCGCCGAGATCGCCGAGATCGACGGGATCGAGCGGATCCGGGTCAGCTACCTGCAGCCCGCCGAGATGCGACCCGGCCTGATCGAGGCCATGACCTCGATCGACAAGGTCGTGCCCTACTTCGACCTGTCCTTCCAGCACTCCGCGCCGACGGTGCTGCGGCGGATGCGCCGCTTCGGCTCCACCGACCAGTTCCTGGACCTGCTGGGCGGCATCCGGGCCAAGGCCCCGCAGGCCGGCGCCCGCTCCAACTTCATCGTCGGCTTCCCCGGCGAGACCGAGGAGGACTTCGCCGAGCTGGAACGCTTCGTCTCCGGCGCCCGCCTCGACGCGATCGGCGTCTTCGGCTACTCCGACGAGGACGGCACCGAGGCCGCGACCCTCGACGACAAGCTGCCCGAGGACGTCGTCGCCGACCGCCTCGCCCGGCTCTCCCGGCTGGCCGAGGAGCTCACCGCCCAGCGCGCCGAGGAGCGGATCGGCAGCGAGGTCCTGGTCCTCGTCGAGTCCGTCGAGGACGGCACCGTCGAGGGCCGCGCCGCCCACCAGGCCCCGGAGACGGACGGTCTCACCACCCTGCTCGGCGCGGACGACGCCGAGATCGGCCGGTTCTACCGGGCCGTGGTGGTCGCCACCGAGGGCGTCGACCTGGTCGCCGAGGTCGTCGGCGACGCAGCCCCAGGAGCGGACGCATGACCAAGGGGCCCGGCGCCCCGACCGCGGCCCCGCCCGGCCGCCCCGGGGCCGCGCCGTCGCCGCAGCAGCCGGGCGTCTGGAACATCGCCAACATCCTGACGATGCTCCGCCTGCTGCTGGTGCCGGTCTTCGTGCTGCTGCTCTTCGCGGACGGCGGCCACGACCCCAAGTGGCGCTCGGTCGCCTGGGCCTCCTTCGCCATCGCCATGATCACGGACGTCTTCGACGGCGAGCTCGCCCGCCGCAAGGGCCTGATCACCGACTTCGGCAAGATCGCCGACCCGATCGCCGACAAGGCGATCATGGGCGCCGCGCTGATCGGCCTCTCGATCCTCGGCGACCTGCCCTGGTGGATCACCGTGGTCATCCTCGCCCGCGAACTCGGCATCACCCTGATGCGGTTCTGGGTCATCCGGTACGCGGTCATCCCGGCCAGCCGCGGCGGCAAGCTCAAGACCCTCACCCAGGGCATCGCCGTCGGCATGTACGTGCTGGTGCTGACCGGCCCGCTGGCCACCGCCCGCGCCGTGGTCATGGGCGCCGCCGTGCTGCTCACCGTCGGCACCGGCCTCGACTACGTCGGCCAGGCGATCCGGCTGCGCCGCGAGGGCCTCGCCCGGCAGCGGGCCGCCGAGCAGGAGGCCGCCGGCCGATGAGCACGCCGGGGGAAGGCCTCGCCGAGCGGGTGCACGCCGCGCTGCGCGGCAGCGGCGCCACCGTCGCGGTCGCCGAGTCGCTGACGGGCGGTCTGCTGGCGGCCGCTCTGGTCGACGTCCCGGGCGCCTCCGCCACCTTCCGAGGCTCCGTCACCGCGTACGCGACCGACGTGAAGGCCTCCGTGCTGGGCGTGGACGAGGGCCTGCTGGCCGTCCACGGCCCCGTGCACCCCGTGGTGGCCCGCCAGATGGCCGAGGGCGTACGGACGCTGCTCGGCGCGACCTACGGGCTCGCCACCACCGGCGTGGCCGGACCGGAGCCGCAGGACGGGATGCCCGTGGGCACCGTGCACATCGGTTTCGCCGGCCCTTCGGGAACACGGGCCGACTCCCGGGTGTTGTCAGGGCAACGTGCAATCATCCGTCGCACGACCGTGGCGGCCGCTCTGGAGCTGCTGCTCGAGCGCCTAGCGAGTGACGGTCCGTCGCGCTGAGCTTTCCCGAAATCTCCGAATCGGCCGCCCGAGCTGGAGGATCGTGTTACAGCACAGGCCCTGGGCGGGCAGAACAGAGCCAACCGCGTCGCCGCGCGGCGACGCCACGGACCCGGAGGACGCGCAGCGGCCGCCCGGGCGGGTCACAGAACGGGAGGGGACAAGCCTTGCAGCCCAGAGTGAACACGACCACGGTCCCCGCACGCGATGCGGACAAGGCGGTACGGTGGGGTCGTGACATCTCGATCCGCAGTCCGAGGAGGGAGGCACCGATGATCCTGCTCCGTCGCCTGCTGGGCGATGTGCTGCGTCGGCAGCGCCAGCGCCAGGGCCGCACACTCCGCGAGGTGTCGGCAGCCGCCAGGGTTTCGCTCGGCTACCTCTCCGAGGTGGAGCGGGGGCAGAAGGAGGCTTCCTCCGAGCTGCTCTCCGCCATCTGCGACGCGCTCGATGTCCGGATGTCCGAGGTCATGCGCGAGGTCAGCGACGAGCTGTCGCTCGCCGAACTTGCGGCGATGGCCACCCTCTCGGAGGGTGATCTGCTGAGGCCGGTCCTCGAACCGGTTCCGCTGCCGGCCCCCGGTGTCGATCGGGCCGGCACGACCGTGCCCAAGGCGGCAGCCATGGACGTGGTCGCGGCCTGACCGGACCTCGCCCTCCCCGACCAGGGGAGCGAGTGAAGGAGGCCCCGGTGCGCAGAGTCGTGACGGCACGAGCCCGAATGCTCGTCAGTGCGGCCGGGTCGGCCCACCTCAGGTGGGTCGGCCCGGCCGTTCTGCTGTGTGCGGCGACAGGATGGTGGCTGCTCGGCCCCGGCACGGGCGGCGACGGCGCGGTGCTCGGCATACTCGCCGCCGGCGGCTGGGGGCTCGGGCTGCTGCCCGTCCACACCGACCGCCGGCTCACCGGCCCGGCCCGCCGCTCGCGCCCGGCCCCGGCGTCGGGCGCCCGGCAAGATCCGAACGGGGCAAGATCCGAAGGAGAGGGCCTGACGCGTCAGCCGCGCTCCTGGGGGCGGAGGCGGTAGCCGCGGGGAGTGGGATGAAAGCCCGCGGCCTCCAGCACCCGGCCGAGCGGTGAGGTGAGGGCGGCCTCCCCGTTGGCCCGCTCCACGGTGACACTGCCGAGCGCCCCGTCGCGGGCCGCGCCGCCCAGCGCCTGCGCGGCCACCGCCAGGACCTCGCCGTCGGCCCAGGACAGCAGTGACTTGCCGCCGCGCTCCACGTACATCACCAGCTCGCCGTCGACCAGGACGACCAGGGCGCCCGCCTTGCGGCCCGGCCGGTGGGCGCTGCTCTTCGCCGCCGAGGCGCCCGGCGGATCGGGCCACTCCAGGGCGGCGCCGTAGGCGTTGGCCGGGTCGGCGGCGGCCAGCACCAGAGCCTCGGGCTGCTCGGCGGTGCCGGGCCCGCCGGCAGTCCAGCCCTGGGCGCCGGCCCGCTCCAGCCGCCCGTTGACCGAGCGCAGCCGGTCCGCGGCGCCGTCCATGGCGAACTGGGCGCCGCCCAGGCCCTCGACGAAGTAGCCGCGGCGGGCCTTGCCGCGCTCCTCGAAGGCGGAGAGCACCCGGTAGACGCCCGCGAAACCGCCGGGGACCCGCTCGGCGGCGACGGTGCCGCGGGTGAGGATGCCGTGCCGGTCGAGCAGGCTCTGGGCCCGGGCGGCGGCCCGGGCGGTCGCCTCGGCGGCGGGATCGGGCAGCAGCGACCAGCGGCCGGCCGCGGTGGGCGGGCCCGGGCGGCGGGCGCCGTAGGCCCGGCCGGCGCCGCCGAAGCGGCCGCGCGGGGTCGCGCGCGGCGCGCGGTGGGCGGTCGACCCGGCGGTGCGGCCGGAGCCGAGCAGGGCGCGCAGCGGGGCCAGCGAGTCGTTGGTGACGTACCCGGCCCAGACGAGGTCCCAGAGGGCGTCCACGAGGGCCGTCTCGGGAGTGTCCGGCTGCCGGTCGGCGAGCTGGCGGAAGAGCAGCCCGTACCCGCCTGCGAGGGCCTCCAGCAGCTCCGTGTGGACGGGGGTGAGGGCGGGCGGCACCGGCTCGGGACGCAGCAGGTCGGCGTTCTCGGCGAGGTGCAGGCTGATCCAGCCGTCCTTGCCCGGCAGGGCGCCGGCGCCGGCCCAGCCGATCTCGCCGGAGACCATCAGCTCGTTGAGCATCTCCGGTGCGTAGCCGTTCAGCCGGGCCGGGAGGACGAGCTTCTCCAGCGCGGAGGCGGGCAGGGCGGTGCCCTGCAGCTGCTCGACCACCCGGTACAGGCCGTCGAGGCCGCGCAGCCGGTGGCCGGCCAGGTGCTGCCACTGGGGGAGGAAGGCGGCGAGGGCGCGCGGCGGTACCGGTTCGACCTCCTGGCGGAGGGCGGCGAGCGAGCGGCGGCGGAGCCGGCGCAGCACTTCGGCGTCGCACCACTCGACGGTGGCGGTGTGGCCCTCGACCGGCCGGAACTCGCCCTGGACGAGCCGGCCTGCGGCGGTGAGCCGGTGCAGGGTGCCGGTGACCACGGCGGTGCCGAGGCCGAAGCGGGCGGCGGCCTCGGCGGCGGTGAACGGGCCGTGGGTGCGGGCGTAGCGGCCGAGCAGGTCGCCGAGCGGGTCCTTGACCGGCTCGGTGAAGGCCTCGGGCACGCCGACCGGCAACGGGGTGCCGAGGGCGTCGCGCAGCCGGCCGGCGTCCTCGATGGCGGCCCAGCGGAGCTCGCCGCCGACCCGGACCTGGACGGCGCGGCGGGCGGCCTCCAGCTCCAGGGCCCAGAGCGGTTCGGCGCCGCGGGCGGTGAGTTCGGCCTCGGAGAGCGGGCCGAGCATCCGCAGCGCGTCGGCGACGCCCTCGGCGTCCTTGATCCGCCGCTCGGGGGTGAGGCGCTGCAGCTCCGTCTCGAGCTGGGCGAGGACCTCCGGGTCGAGGAGTTCGCGCAGCTCGGCCTGGCCGAGGAGCTCGGAGAGCAGCCGGGAGTCGAGGGAGAGCGCGGCGGCGCGGCGCTCGGCGAGCGGGGAGTCCCCCTCGTACAGGAACTGGGCGACGTAGCCGAAGAGCAGCGAGCGGGCGAAGGGGGAGGGCTCCGGGGTGGTGACCTCGACCAGGCGGACGGCGCGGGACTCCAGGTCGCCCATCAGCTCGACCAGGCCAGGTACGTCGAAGACGTCCTGCAGGCACTCGCGGACGGCCTCCAGCACGATCGGGAAGGAGCCGTACTCGGAGGCGACCTCCAGCAGTTGGGAGGCGCGCTGGCGCTGCTGCCAGAGCGGGGTGCGGCGGCCGGGGCTGCGGCGGGGCAGCAGCAGGGCGCGGCCGGCGCACTCGCGGAAGCGGGAGGCGAACAGCGCGGAGCCGCCGATCTGGTCGGTGACCAGCTGCTCGATCTCGGTGCTGTCGAAGAGCGTGGCGTCGGCGCCGACCGGGGCCTCGTCGGCGGGCGCCCGGTCGGGGCTGGGGAAGTCGAGCAGGTCGGCGTCGGGCAGCCGCAGCACGATGCCGTCGTCGGCGTGCATGACCTGCGGGTCGAGGCCGTGCTTCTCGCGCAGCCGGGCGCCGAGGGCGAGTGCCCAGGGGGCGTGCACCTGGGCGCCGAAGGGGGAGTGGACGACGATCCGCCAGTCGCCGAGTTCGTCGCGGAAGCGCTCGACCACGATGGTGCGGTCGTCCGGCAGGTGGCCGCAGGCGGCGCGCTGCTCGGCGAGGTAGGTGAGCAGGTTGCCGGCCGCCCAGTCGTCCAGGCCGGCGGCCTTCAGCCGCTCGGTGGCGCGCTCGGGGGCGAGCGCGCCGATCTCGCGGACGAAGGCGCCGACGGCGCGGCCGAGTTCGAGCGGGCGGCCGAGGGTGTCGCCCTTCCAGAACGGCAGCCGGCCGGGCACGCCGGGGGCGGGGGTGACGAGGACCTTGTCGTGGGTGATGTCCTCGATCCGCCAGGAGGTGGTGCCGAGGGTGAAGACGTCGCCGACCCGGGACTCGTAGACCATCTCCTCGTCGAGCTCCCCGACCCGGCCGCCGCCCTTCTTGCCCGTCTTCGAATCGGCGCCGGTGGTGCCGGCGATGAAGACGCCGAACAGGCCGCGGTCGGGAATGGTGCCGCCGGAGGTGACGGCGAGCCGCTGGGCGCCGGGCCGGCCGGCGACGGTGCCGGCCACGCGGTCCCACACCAGGCGGGGGCGCAGCTCGGCGAAGGCGTCGGACGGGTACCGCCCGGCGAGCATGTCGAGCACGCCGTCGAAGGCGGACTGCGGCAGCGAGGCGAAGGGGGCGGCCCGGCGGACGACGCCGAGCAGCTCGTCGACGTCCCAGGTGTCGAGGGCCGCCATCGCGACCAGCTGCTGGGCGAGGACGTCCAGCGGGTTGCGGGGGACGCGCAGCGCCTCGATCGAGCCGGCGCGCATCCGCTCGGTGACGACGGCGGACTGCACCAGGTCGCCGCGGTACTTGGGGAAGACGACGCCGGTGGAGACGGCGCCGACCTGGTGGCCGGCCCGGCCGACGCGCTGCAGCCCGGAGGCGACCGAGGGCGGCGACTCGACCTGGACGACCAGCTCGACGGCGCCCATGTCGATGCCGAGCTCCAGGCTGGAGGTGGCGACCACGGCGGGCAGCCGCCCGGCCTTCAGGTCCTCCTCGACCTGGGAGCGCTGCTCCTTGGAGACCGAGCCGTGGTGCGCGCGGGCGAGCAGCGGCGGGGCGCCGCCGGCGGCGCCGGAGCCGCCCATCAGCTGGGCGGGGGCGTGCGCCTCCGGCAGCGGCTCGCCGGTGGCGCGCTCGTGGGCGATCTCGTTCAGCCGGTTGCAGAGCCGCTCGGCGAGCCGGCGGGAGTTGGCGAAGACGATGGTCGAGCGGTGCGCCTGGACGAGGTCGACGATCCGCTCCTCGACGTGCGGCCAGATCGAGGCTTGCCGTGACGGTTCGTCGTCGCCCCCGGCGGCGGGCAGGTCGTCGAGGTCGGCGACGGGGACGACCACGGACAGGTCGAACTCCTTGGCGGCGGGCGGCTGGACGACCACGGCGCCGCGCTGCGGGCTGAGGAAGCGGGCGACCTCCTCGACCGGCCGGACGGTGGCCGACAGCCCGATCCGGCGGGCGGGCGCGTCGAGCAGCGCGTCCAGCCGCTCCAGGCTGAGCGCCAGGTGGGCGCCGCGCTTGGTGCCGGCGACCGCGTGCACCTCGTCGAGGATCACCGTGTCGATGCCGCGCAGCGCGTCCCGGGCGGCCGAGGTGAGCAGCAGGAACAGCGACTCGGGGGTGGTGATGAGGATGTCCGGCGGGTGGGTGGCGAAGCGGCGCCGGTCGGCGGCGGGGGTGTCGCCGGAGCGGATGCCGACCTCGATCTCCGGCTCGGGCAGGCCGAGCCGGACGGAGGCCTGGCGCAGGCCGGTGAGCGGGGCGCGCAGATTGCGCTCGACGTCCACCGCGAGGGCCTTCAGCGGCGAGATGTAGAGCACCCGGCAGCGGCGCTTCGGGTCGGCCGGCGGCGGGGTGACGGCGAGCCGGTCCAGCGCGGAGAGGAACGCGGCCAGGGTCTTGCCGGAGCCGGTGGGGGCGACGACCAGGACGTCCGTCCGCCGGCCGATCGCCGCCCACGCCTCGGCCTGGGCGGCGGTGGGCGCGCTGAAGGCCCCGGTGAACCAGGCCCTGGTCGCCGGGGCGAATCCGGCGAGGGCGTCCGCGGTGCTGTGCTGCGCCATGCCCCCATGGTGCCCGGTGGCACTGACAGGGCGGGTCCACCGACAGACCGTCCGTCTGCCGCAGCCCGGCGGGCAGAATCCGACATTCCACTCATATGGTGATGATTCAGTCACATTTCTGTGTCTCGCAGCCGTCGGGCCCCCGCCCCGCGGCCGAGACATCCCCGGGCCGCCCGCGCCCGGTCGGGACGGAGAGCGGAGGTCGCCATGGAACCGGGCACCCCGGCCACCGGCCGCACGGCCCGCGGACGCCGCCGGTTCCTCCAGCTGCTGCTGGCCATGCTGCTCGTCGCCCTGGTCGTCGGCGGCGCCGTCCCGTACGTCTCCGGCTCCGGCCGCGCGTACCTCAGCTACCTGGTGCTCGCCGAGCGGGAGGACGCCGAGGGCGCCTCGCTCGCCGCCGACGAGGCCAGGGCGGCCGGCGGCCGGGTCGTCCAGGACTACCCGCAGATCGGCGCCGTACTCGCCTACGCCAAGGGCGGCTTCGCCCAACGGCTGCGCGACCGGCCCGGGATAGCCGCCGTCGGGGCCACCCGCACCGCCACCGTGCCGAGCCCGCCCGGCCCGCTGAGCGGCGCCGACTTCCGTCGCAGCGAGGAGAGCGCCTCCGCCGACAGCACCCAGGGCAGCCTCTCCGACCCCGCCGAGCAGGACGACTGGAACCTCGCCATGATCGGCGCCGCCGACCCGGCGACCGACTCCGCCGCCCTGCTCCGCACCCCCGCCGCCGACCGCGCCGGGGCCGCGGCCGCGCCGACCGCCGCCGCGCTGCGCGGAGTGCTCGTCGCGGTGCTCGACTCCGGCGTCGACGACACCCATCCGGACCTGCGCGACGCGGTGGACCCGCGCGCCTCGGTCTCCTGCGCCGACGGCCGGCCGGACGCCCGGTACGGCGCCTGGCGGCCCGACGAGGGCGTCTCCGAGAGCGGCCACGGCACGCACGTCGCCGGCATCGTCGGCGCCACCCGCGACGGCCGCGGCGTCACCGGGGTCGCCCCCGGCGTCCGGATCGCCGCCGTACGGCTGCTCGGCCCGCTCGGCCAGTACTACGCCGAGAACATCGTCTGCGGCATGCTCTGGGCCGCCGACCACGGAGCCCGCGCGATCAACGACAGCTACTTCGCGGACCCCTGGAAGTACAACTGCCCCGAGGACCCGGACCAGGCCGCGCTCACCGAGGCCGTCGCCCGGGCCGTCGCCTACGCGCAGCGGCGCGGCTCCGTCGTCGTGGCCTCGGCCGGCAACGACAGTCAGGACCTCACCGCCGACCGGGTCGACCAGCGCAGCCCCAACGACCGCACCTCGGGGCCGGCGCAGGACCGCTACCTCGGCACCGAGTGCATCCGGCTGCCCGGCGAACTGCCCGGCGTGGTCACCGTCAGCGCCGTCGACCGCGCAGGGGTGCCGGCCGGCTACACCAACTACGGCGGCGTCACCATCGCCGCGCCGGGCGGCGACCCCGACGGCGGCGTGGACGGCGCGGTCGTCTCCGACTGGCCGGGCGACCGCTACGCCGCGCTGGCCGGCACCTCGATGGCCGCCGCGCACGTCACCGGCGCCGTCGCGGTGGTCGTCGCCGAGCACCCCGACTGGGGAGCCGAGCAGATCACCGCGGAACTGGAGACGGCCGCCGCCGCCAACTGCCCGACCGGCCCCGACACCTGCGGGGACCGGCGGTTCTACGGCGCCGGGCTGCTCGCACTGCCGTAGCGCAGACCCCGGGCCGGCGGCCGTGCACGCACCCGCCGGCGCGACGGGTGCGGAGCGGGGCTCGGGGATACTGGTGGGCATGAGGCTGACGGAGTTCTGGCACCGGATGAACGAGCACTTCGGCGAGGCGTACGCGGAGTCGTTCGCACAGGACCACGTCATGAGCGGGCTCGGCCACCGGACGGTGCGCCAGGCGCTGGACGGCGGCTGGGAGGCCAAGGACGTCTGGCGTGCGGTCTGCGCCGATCAAGGGGTCCCCGCCCGGCTGCGCTGATCCGCCGCCACCGGCTGCATCGGTCCGCCGCATCGGCCGGGTCGGCCCGCCGCACCGGGCGCGGCCCGGAAACCTCGGGATCGGCTCCCGTCCGATGGGCGAGACTGGGCGGGTGGACAGCAGCCCAGAACCCAGCAGCCAGGTGCCCGGGGCCCCGGAGGGACGGCCCGCCCGCGACGAACGGTACGGCCGCAGACCCCAACTGCGCGGCGGTGCGATGCCCCGCTGGCTGCCCAGGGCGATGGTGTTCGCGCTGGTCCTGGTCGGCCTCTTCCAGCTCGCCAACTGGGCCTTCCACCAGCTGATCAACCTCTTCGTCATGCTGCTGGTGGCCTTCTTCCTCTCGCTGGCCATGGAACCGGCGGTCGACCGGATGGCGGCCCGCGGGGTGCGCCGCGGGCTCGGCACCTTCCTGGTGTTCATCGCCGCGGTGGTCGCGATCGGCGGCTTCCTCGCGGCGCTCGGCATCCTGCTGGTCGACCAGGTCACCCGGGTCGCCGGCGAACTGCCGCACCTGCTGGAGAACCTGATCGACTGGATCAACCGGACCTTCCACCAGGACTTCTCGCTGGACGAACTGCAGCGGCGGGTGCTCAAGGACTCCGGCACCGTCGAGAAGTACGCCCAGCAGGCCGCCGGGAACATCTGGGGCGTCTCCAGCACCGTGATCGGCGGACTCTTCCAGATCTTCACCGTCGGCCTGTTCAGCTTCTACTTCACCGCCGACGGGCCGCGGGTGCGGCGCACCGTCTGCTCGCTGCTGCCGCCGGCCAAGCAGGGCGAGGTGCTGCGCGCGTGGGAGATCGCGCTCGCCAAGACCGGCGGCTACCTCTACTCGCGGGCGCTGCTCGCGCTGATCTCCACCCTGGCGCACTGGCTGGTCTTCCAGATCATCGACCTGCCGTACGCGGCCGCGCTGGGCATCTGGGTCGGCGTGATGTCGCAGTTCGTGCCGACCATCGGCACCTACATCGCGGGCGCGCTGCCGGTGCTGGTCGCACTGACCGGGCAGCCGGTGGACGCGGTGTGGGTGCTCGGCTTCGTCATCGTCTACCAGCAGGTCGAGAACTACCTGCTGCACCCGCGGATCACCGCGAAGACGGTGGACGTCCACCCGGCGGTGGCGTTCGGCTCGGTGATCGCCGGGGCGGCGCTGCTCGGCGCGGTGGGCGCGCTGATCGCCATCCCGGCCGCGGCCACCCTGCAGGGCTTCGTCGGCACGTACGTCCGCCGGTACGAGGTCGCCACCGATCCGCGGATCGACCGCGGCGAGGAGCGCAAGGAGCGGCGGGAGCGCAGAAGGCAGGCCGCGCGCCGGCTGCGGCGCATGATGCGGGCCGGATCCTCGGACGATTCCGCAGGTCGGGGCGGGGACGGCGGAGAGGAGTAGGAGTCGGCGCGGGATTCGAACGAATGTTCTCTATACTCGTCGACGGCGAGTTTTCCACAGGCGAAGCCCGATCCGGGTCGATTGTCGGTGGGACGCGCTAGCGTCGAGGACGATGAAGCGCACAGCACAGAACCCGAGGGTGGAAGCCATGGCAGGTACGGACCGCGAGAAGGCCCTTGAGACCGCACTCGCCCAGATCGAGCGGCAGTTCGGCAAGGGCTCGGTGATGCGCCTCGGCGAGAAGGCCAACGAGCCCATCGACGTGATCCCGACCGGCTCCACGGCGCTGGACGTCGCCCTCGGTGTCGGCGGTATCCCGCGCGGCCGCGTGGTCGAGATCTACGGCCCGGAGTCCTCCGGCAAGACGACCCTGACGCTGCACCTCGCCGCGAACGCGCAGCGGGCCGGCGGCACCGTCGCCTTCGTCGACGCCGAGCACGCGCTCGACCCGGAGTACGCGAAGAAGCTCGGTGTCGACACCGACGCGCTGCTGGTCAGCCAGCCGGACACCGGCGAGCAGGCGCTGGAGATCACCGACATGCTGATCCGCTCCGGCGCGATCGACCTGGTGATCATCGACTCGGTCGCCGCGCTCGTCCCGCGCGCCGAGATCGAGGGCGAGATGGGCGACTCGCACGTCGGTCTGCAGGCCCGGCTGATGAGCCAGGCGCTGCGCAAGATCGCCGGCGCGCTGAGCCAGTCGAACACCACCGCCGTCTTCATCAACCAGCTGCGCGAGAAGATCGGCGTCATGTTCGGCTCCCCGGAGACCACGACCGGTGGCCGGGCGCTGAAGTTCTACGCCTCCGTCCGTCTGGACATCCGCCGGATCGAGACCCTGAAGGACGGCACCGAGGCGGTCGGCAACCGCACCCGCGTCAAGGTCGTCAAGAACAAGGTCGCGGCCCCGTTCAAGCAGGCCGAGTTCGACATCCTCTACGGCGTCGGCATCAGCCGCGAGGGCGGCCTGATCGACATGGGCGTCGAGCACGGCTTCATCCGCAAGTCCGGCGCCTGGTACACCTACGAGGGCGACCAGCTCGGCCAGGGCAAGGAGAACGCCCGCAACTTCCTGCGGGACAACCCGCAGCTCGCCGACGAGATCGAGCGGAAGATCAAGGGCAAGCTCGGCATCGGCCCCAAGACCGAGCAGCCCGCCGACGCCGCCGCAGCCCCCGCCGCCGAGGCCCCGGCCCCGGCAGCCACCAAGACCGCCGCCAAGAAGACGGCGGCCGCCGCCAAGGCCTGATCCGCCGATGCACAGCCACGACCGCCCATCGGGCTCGGCCGCACCCGCAGCCGAGCCCGATGACGCCGGCCCGCCCGACTGGTTCGCCGCCGTCGCCCTCCCCGAGGACGAACCGGAGGCGTACGAGCCGCCCGGGCCCGACGAGCCGTACGACTCCGCCGCGCCCGGCCTCACCGAGGTGCCCGGTCTGCGGGCCGCCTCCGCGCTGCCCGCCGGTCGGCGGCGGCGGCGCACCGCGCTCACCCCGGAGGAGGGCGAACCGCCCGCCGCCGAGTCGGCCCGGCCGGCGCGGCCGACCCGGAGCGAGCGGGCCGAGCGCGCCGAGCGGCGCGACCCGGCCGACCGTCGCGGCGGACGCCGCCGGCGTGCCGAGCGCGGCGAGGACGCCCCGACCCGGCGCGCGGAGGAGCAGACCGACCCCGCGGGCCGCGCCCGAGACATCTGCCTGCGCCTGCTCACCGGCAGCCCCCGCAGTCGCAAGCAGCTCGCCGACGCCCTGCGCAAACGGGAGATCCCCGAGGACGTCGCCGATGAGGTGCTCTCCCGCTTCGAGGAGGTCGGGCTGATCGACGACGCCGCCTTCGCGGCCGCCTGGGTCGACGCCCGGCACGGCCGCCGCGGCCTCGCCCGCCGCGCCCTCGCCCAGGAGCTGCGCACCCGCGGCATCTCCGCCGACCTCGCCGAGGAGGCCCTGGCCCGGGTCGACTCCGACGACGAGGCCGAGGCCGCCCGCGCGCTCGTCGACCGCAGGCTCCGCACCACCCGCGGTCTGGAGCCGCAGGCCCGCACCCGCCGACTGGTCGCCATGCTCGCCCGCCGCGGCTACTCCGAGGGCCTCGCCTTCCGCGTCGTCCGGGAGGCGCTGGGGGAGGAGAGTGAAGGCATCGGCGAGGATTGGTGACGGATCATCAGTCATCGGCATCAACTCTCGATCGCATCTTGACCGTTTCGTAACCTGCGCTTAGCCTCGCAAGCAGTGAGGGATCACTTCGATCGCGCTACGGGCAGCCGTGCGCAGGATCGGTCGGAGTCGGTTCCGCGTATCACCCCCGGTCCCCGGCAGTTCCCTCACCGCCGCATCGACAGAGCGCGCAGCGACGGGGAGTGAGAGCGGGATGAGGATCGCGATGGGCACCGGATCGGTCGCCTCGCTGTTGCTGACCGCCCTCCTCTGCCTCGTCCTGGCCCTCACCTGGCTGATGATCCGCCGGCTGCAGGCCGCCCAGCGCCGCGCGGTCGGCGAGGCCGAGCGTGCCCGCGGCTGGGCCGAGACCCAGGCCACCCAGCTGCGTGCCGAACTCGACCGCCGCGAGGAGCGCTTGGCCGAGGAGCTGCGCCGGCTGCGCGCCCAGGAGGACGAACTCGACCGCCGCGCCGCCGCACTGGACGGCACCCGGGCCGACCTCGCCGAGCTGGAGGCCGAACGCCGCCGCGCCCTGGAGACCGCCGCCGGGCTGAGCGCCGCCCGGGCCCGCGAGGAGCTCTCCCGCGAGGTCGAGGCCGAAGCCCGCCGGGACGCGGCCGTCACCGTCCGGGAGATCGAGCGCCGGGCGAAGACCGAGGGCGACCAGCGGGCCCGCGAGATCATCGCCGGCTCGATCCAGCGCCTGGCCGCCGAGCAGACCGCCGACACCGTGGTGGCCGCCTTCAAACTGCCGAACGAGGACATGAAGGGCCGGGTGATCGGCCGCGAGGGCCGCAACATCCGGGCCTTCGAGGCGGTCACCGGTGTGAACCTGATCGTCGACGACACCCCGGAACTCGTCCAGCTCTCCTGCTTCGACCCCGTCCGCAGGGAGGCCGCCCGGCTGACCCTGGAGGCGCTCACCGCCGACGGCCGGATCAACCCGCTGCGGATCGAGGAGGTCCACGAGCGCAGCCGCGCCGAGGTCGAGCGGCTCTGCGTGCGGGCCGGCGAGGACGCCCTGCTCGCCGTCCAGCTCGACGGCATGGACCCGGCCCTCGTCCGCACCCTCGGCACCCTGCGCTACCGCACCTCGTACGGGCAGAACGTGCTCGGGCACCTGGTGGAGTCGGCGCACATCGCCGGCATGATGGCGGCCGAACTCGGCGTAGACCCGGACCTGGTGAAGCGCTCCGCGCTGCTGCACGACATCGGCAAGGCGCTCAGCCACGAGCTGCCCGGCAGCCATGCCGCGATCGGGGCCGAGTTCGCCCGCCGGCACGGCGAGTCCGTGGAGGTGGTGCACGCGATCGAGGCGCACCACGGCGAGATCGAGCCGAAGACGGTGGAGGCGGTGCTCACCCAGGCCGCCGACGCCTGCTCCGGCGGCCGGCCCGGTGCGCGCCGCGAGTCGCTGGAGGCCTACGTCCGGCGGCTGGAGCGGCTGGAGGAGATCGCCCGCTCGCACGACGGCGTCTCCAAGGTCTTCGCGATGCAGGCCGGGCGCGAGGTGCGGGTGATGGTCCAGCCCGAGAAGGTGGACGACCTGCGGGCCAAGACCATCGCCCGGGAGGTCGCCCGCCAGGTCCGCGAGGAGCTCACCTACCCCGGGCAGATACGGATCACCGTGGTCCGCGAGAGCCGGGCCACCGAGTTCGCCCGCTGAGCCCACGCGCCGGGCACGGCAGCGGCGGCAGGGGCCGGACCCGGGTGACGGTGGGTCAGCGCCGCCCGGCGCCGTTCGGGGTCGCAGTCTCCCGGTCGCCCTGTCCGCCGGCATCGTCGGCCGCGTGTTCCGCCGCCGGCCCGGAGTTCCGGCCGTCGCCCGCGGACAACCGGGCGGGACCGCCGCGCGCGCCGTCGGCGAGGCGGCGCAGCTCCTCGGCGCGGCAGCCCTGGGTGCTGCCGACCAGGTGCCCGTCCGGGCGGATCAGCAGAACGGTGTGCGGCTCGGCGCCCGGGTACTCCTCGGTGACCAGCACCTCGGCCGGGACGGGCAGTGCGGCGGCCACCTCGGTGAGCCGCGGCATCATCCCCGCGCCCAGCCAGTGCCGGGACGACCAGACGGCCGTCCCCGGGGCGACCAGCACGAGCAGGAAGCCCAGCCCGAGCCGGGAGCGGAGCCGGTCCGCGGTGCCCTCGGTGGTGACCACCGGCACGTCCGGGACCTGCACGCCGGGGGCGGTCGCGGGCAGGCTCTCGGTGAGCGAGGTGCCGCGGCCCGCCGCGCGCTGAACGGGCACCTGACCCGGCACCCCGGACGGGGCGGCCGGGTAGGCCGGGGCACCGCCGAACCGGCCGGTGCCGAGCTGGCCGTCCACCAGCAGCGGGACGTGCTTGCGGAAGGAGCCGGTGAACAGCGAGCGCCTGGTCTGCTGCCAGCCGCGCAGCGGGCGCAGCAGCGGCATCGCCTGGTCGACGGCGCGCAGCCGGGCGCCCACCGCGCCGCGCCGTTCGGCCTCGTAGCCGTCCAGCAGGGCGCCGCCGGGCTGCGGGCCGCCGGCGTGAAGGTGCCAGGCCAGGGCGAGCCGCCAGGAGAGGTTGTCGGCGTCGCGGAGGCCGTCGACGAGGTTCTGCATGCCGAGGGCGCCGTGCAGGTGGGCGGCGTCGCCTGCGAGGAAGCAGCGGCCGGAGCGGAAGCGGGCGGCGAGCCGCTGCTGGGCGGTGTGGTCGGCGGCGGCGAGCAGATCGTACGGGGGGAGTTCGCCGCACCAGCCGGTGAGGGCGGACTTCACCCGGGTGAGCAGGGTGTCGCCGGTGACGATGCCGGGCCAGGTGGCGTGCGGGTCGACCGGTTCGGTGGGGGCGGGGCGGCCGGGCGGCAGCCGCCAGTCGAGGCGCCACAGGCCGTCGGGGAGGGGGCGGGCGGAGGCCTCGCGGTCGCCGCGCCACGGGGGCTCGCGGTGCAGCCGGGCCTCGCCGGCGAAGGGCAGGTCGACCCGGACGGTGGCGACCGCGTGCCGGTCGACCGCGGGCCGGCCCGGGAAGCGGATCTTCAGCAGCTTGCGGACGGTGGAGCGGGCACCGTCGCAGCCGACCAGGTGGCTGCCGCGCCACCAGGTGGAGGCGCCGTCCCGGGTACCGGCGGTGCGGACGCTGACGCCGTCCCGGTCCTGTTCGAGTTCGACGACCCGGGTGAGCGGTACCAGCTGGATCAGCGGGGTGGCGGTGACGGCGTCCCGCAGCCCGCGCTGCAGGCGGTGCTGCGCGAGGTGCAGCACCGGCTCCCCGTCGAGCGGGATGCGCAGCACCTCGGCACGGCGGCGCCAGACGGTGAAGGCGTCCCAGCGGGCGGCGTCGGAGGCTGCCCGGCTGTAGCCGAGGCGGCCGAGCAGGGCGGTGGTGTCGGGGCCGAGGACGACGGTACGGGGGCTCTCCGGGCAGAGGCCGGCGCCCTCGTCGAGGACGATGCTCGGCACCTCGTGCCGGGCCAGGGCCAGGGCGAGCGACAGCCCGACCGGCCCGGCCCCGACGACGATCACCGGGTCCACGCGGGGACCTCCGGGCGTGCGGGATCAGAATATGCCGCGCGGGTGGTCCCAGGTGGTGTCACGAACAGCAATGCAACAGATCACCAGGGTTGCCGTCAAGCAGCAGCAGGTGTGCGCCGGTTCGCGCCGCGGCGGCCGCGCGCCTCGAGCCACTTCGCGAGGGCGGTGAGCGCGAGGCACAGACCGATGTAGAGCGTGCTCATCACGATGATCATCGGGATGTACGGGTACCCGGGCGAGTTGCTGGCGATCAGCTTGCCGGCGTAGAGCAGCTCGGGGTAGGTGATGATGAAGCCGAGCGAGGTGTCCTTGAGGGTCACCACCAGCTGGCCGATGATGGCCGGGAGCATCGCCTTGACGGCCTGCGGCACCAGGATCATCCGCATCGTCTGGGTCTTGCGCAGGCCCAGCGCGTACGAGGCCTCGCCCTGCCCGCGGGGCACCGCGAGGATGCCGGTGCGGATGATCTCGGCCTGGACGGCCCCGTTGTAGAGGGTGAGTCCGAGGACGAGGGCCGCCATCGGCTCCGAGGCGAAGACCCCGTGGTACAGCGCGAAGATCATGATGAGCAGCGGCATGGCGCGGAAGAACTGCACCACGGCGGTGGAGACCGCGCGCACCGGCCGGTGGTCGGAGAGCCGACCGGCGGCCAGCAGCCCGCCCAGCACGATCGAGAACACGCCGGCCAGGGCGAAGGCCTTGAGGGTGGCCAGCATGCCGTCGAGGATGCGCTGCTGGACGGTCGCGTACAGGAACGGGTCCCACAGCTCGGCCGAGAACTGCCCGGCGTCGGCGAGTTTGACGTACGAGTACCAGAGCAGTCCGGCGATGCCGAGCAGCGAGGCGATGCCGAACAGGCGGTAGCGCAGGCGGGTCTTGGGGCCGGGGACGTCGTAGAGGACGGTCGCGGTGGCGGTGCGGGTGCTCATCGGACCACCGCCAGGCGGGTCTCCAGGAGACGGAACACTCCGCCGACGGTGAAGCTGACCAGAAGGTACGCCAGTGCCACCCAGAAGAAGATCCCGAAGATGGCGTACCCCTTGTCGGTGAGTGTCGCCTGCACGGTGTAGAGCTCGGAGTTGTTGAACGCACCGGCGATCGCCGAGTTCCTGGGCAGGGCGATGAAGACGCTGCTCATGGGCGGCAGCACGGTCCGGGCCGCCTGCGGGAACACGATGCTTCCGAGCGTCTGGCCGAAGGTCATGCCCAGACTCCGGGCCGCCTCCGCCTGGCCGAACGGCACGGTGTTGATGCCCGAGCGCAGCACCTCGCAGACGAACGCGCCGGTGTACGAGCTCAGCGCGATCACCGCGAAGGTGAAGTTGTCGAAGTGCGCGTCCAGTCGCGGCAGAGCGAAGAACGCCGCGAAGAACAGCAGGGTCAGCGGGGTGTTCCGGAAGGTGTTCACCCACACGGTGCCGAACACCCGCAGCGCCGGGACCGGGGAGACCCGGAAGGCCGCCAGCACGGTGCCGAGCAGCAGCGCGAAGAGTGCGCTCACCGCGCTCAGCTCGATCGTCTGCAGAAAACCGTCGCGGAAGAGCGCGAAGTTGTCGCCCTCGAACAGTATGCCCACGCCGGCGGCCCTCCTCTCAGTATCGGTTCAGTCGGTCAGCGCCCGACTCAGTAGCGCTCCAGCGCCGGGACGGCCGGGGCGGCCGCGCCCGACAGACCGAGGGTCGCGTCGTAGGCCTTCTTCCAGTCGCCGTTGTCCTGGTGGGCCTTCAGCGCGTTGTTGATGGCGTCCCGCAGCACCTTGTCGTCGTGGTTCAGGCCCACGCCGTACTTCTCGGTGGAGAAGGTCTTGCCGACGACCTTGAGCTTGCCGGCGTTCTTGGCGCCGAAGCCCTTGAGGATCGCGTCGTCGGTGGTCACCGCGTCGACCTCGCCGGTCAGCACCTTCTCCACGCACTGGGCGTAGGTGTCGTACTGGACGACCTTCTTGCCCTCGCCGACGTACGTCTCGATCTGCTTCACCGAGGTGGAGCCGGTGACCGAGCAGATGTTCTTGCCCTTGACCGACTCCGGGCCGGTGATGTCGGTGTTGTCCTTCTTCACCAGCAGGTCCTGGCCGGCGATGTAGTACGGGCCGGCGAAGGACACGTCGGCCTTGCGCTTGTCGTTGATGCTGTAGGTGCCGACGTAGTAGTCGAGGCCACCGCTCTTGATCTCCGTCTCGCGGTTGGCCGACACGACGGTCTTCCAGGTGATCTGGTCGGGCGAGAACCCGAGGTCGGCGGCGATCATCTTGGCGATCTCGATGTCGAAGCCGTTGCGGGTGTTGGTGGTCAGGTCCTCGAAGCCGAGGTACGGCTGGTCCGCCTTGGCGCCGATGGTGAGCTTGCCCTTGGCCTTGGCCGCCTTCCAGACCGGCGAACCCTCCAGGTTGACGGACTTGTTGACGGTGTAGGTGGGCAGGGTCGGCGCGGCGGCGTCGGAGCCGGCCGGCGTGCCCTCCTTGCCGCAGGCGGCGACGGCGGTCAGCGCGAGCACCGACAGGGCGGCGGCGATGGTGCGACGAGTCCTCATGAGGGTTGGCTCTCCTCGGTAATGGCCACCGGTGGACCGGGGCGCTGGGGCTGGACCTTCCGTGACTGCGGCCGGGCACCCCGTCGGGCCCGGCCGCGATGATCGGCGCCCGGCGGGCGCCTCGGCGTTCAGTGGCTCAGGATCTTGGACAGGAAGTCCTTCGCGCGATCCGTCCGCGGCGCGGTGAAGAACGCGTCCGGGGTGTTCTCCTCGACGATCCGGCCGTCCGCCATGAACAGCACCCGGTTGGCCGCGGACCGGGCGAAGCCCATCTCGTGCGTGACCACGACCATCGTCATGCCGTCGGCGGCGAGTTGGCGCATGACCTCCAGCACCTCGGTGACCATCTCCGGGTCGAGCGCGGAGGTCGGCTCGTCGAAGAGCATCACCTTGGGCCGCATCGCCAGCGCCCGGGCGATCGCCACGCGCTGCTGCTGGCCGCCGGAGAGCTGCGCCGGGTACTTGTCGGCCTGGGCGCCGACGCCGACCCGCTCCAGCAGGTCGCGGGCGGTGGCCTCGGCCGTGGCGCGCGGTACCTTGCGCACCTTCACCTGGGCGAGGACGACGTTCTCCAGCACCGTCTTGTGCGCGAACAGGTTGAAGCTCTGGAACACCATGCCGACCTCGGCGCGCAGCCGGGCCAGCTCCTTGCCCTCCGCGGGCAGCGGCTGGCCGTCGACGGTGATGGTGCCGGAGTCGATCGTCTCCAGCCGGTTGATCGTCCGGCACAGCGTGGACTTGCCGGAGCCGGACGGGCCGATCAGGACGACGACCTCACCCTGACGGATGCTCAGGTCGATGTCCTGCAGGACGTGGAGGGCGCCGAAGTGCTTGTTGACCCCGGACAGCACCACCAGCGGAGCGGTTGCGGCCGCGGCATCGGTGACAGCGGTCTCGGTCATCGCGCGGTAGCTCCTCGTCTCTGACCCAGGGTGAATGCCCTTGGGTGGCAGTGCTGATGGTGCGAAGTGGTGCCAAGTCGGTACCGGAGGCCGGAGCCGGCGGAGCCCGCAGCCCCCGGTGGGCCGACCATAGGAGTCCCGACGATGCCATGTCAGTCGATCTGAGCGGAACTTGAGGATCACGATCAGGCCACGCACCGCCGCCGGGGGGTCACCCTGCGCGCCCGCGGCCCCGGGAACGCCGGGTCGGCGGGCGCGGATATCGGCTCGGTAACGGCCCGCGGCCGCCGCCCCGCCGATCGGCCGGGTGCGGTGCGATGGGGCGGGACGCCGTGGTCGCGTCCGGGCCGGCGGTGTCGCCGCACCCGGGGCGGACGGCACAATACTCCGAACCGCGTGGCCGTACCGGTCGGGCCGCCCGCCCGGCACACTGGCCGGACAGGCCACAGCGGCAACGGGAGAAAAAGGAGGTACCGGATGCGACTGCTGCTCGTCGAGGACGACGACCGGGTCGCCGCCGCGCTCACCGCTGTCCTGGGCCGGCACGGCTTCCAGGTCAAGCACGCGCGCAGCGGGCACGAGGCGCTGGACGCCCTCGTACCCGACGGCAACGAACCGTTCCGTGTGGTGCTGCTCGACCTCGGGCTGCCGGACCGGGACGGCTTCGAGGTGTGCAGCCGGATCAGGGCCGGCAGCGGCATTCCGGTGATCATGGTCACCGCGCGGGCCGACATCCGCTCCCGGATCCACGGGCTCAACCTCGGCGCCGACGACTACATCACCAAGCCCTACGACATGGGCGAACTGCTCGCCCGCATCCACGCCGTCTCCCGCCGCGGCCTGCCCGCCACCACCGCAGGGCCGGCCGAGCAGTCCGGTGGACCGCTCGCCTCCCGCGGCATCGTCATCGACCGCGAGCGCCGCCGCGTCAGCGTGCACGGCCGCGACGTGCCGCTCACCCGCAAGGAGTTCGACCTGCTGGCCCTGCTCGCGCAGAGCCCCGGCGTCGTCTACCGCCGCGAGCAGATCTTCAGCGAGGTCTGGCGCAGCGGCTGGGAGGGCAACGGCCGCACCCTGGAGGTGCACATCGGCTCGCTGCGCACCAAGCTCGGCCTGCCCGGCCTGGTCGAGGCCGTCCGCGGGGTCGGCTACCGGCTGATCGCCGAGCAGCCCGCCGACGGCACCGACGCCGCCCCGACCGCCTCCACCGAGGGCTCGGCCGACACCGACGCCGCGGAGCGCTGAGCCCGACGTGCAGAACCGCCTGCTCGGCATCCTGCTCTCGCTGATGGCCTGCGTGCTGGCCGCCCTCGGGCTGCCGCTCGCCGCCGCCGTCGCCGCGGCCGAGCAGAGCCGGGTGGTGGTCGACCGGATCGACGACGCCGCCCGCTTCGCCCAGGACCTGCCCACCCAGGGCCGGGCGGGCACCGACACCGCCGTCAAGGGCGGCACCGTGCCCGACGCCGGCGACACCACGCGGCTGCGCAGCCTGGCCCTGGAGGCCGCCCGCTACCACGACCTGTACGGCGCCCGGGTCGGCATCTTCCAGCGGGACGGCAGCGCCGTCGCCGTCGCCCCGGAGAGCTGGACGGTGCCCGCCGGCGGGGCGGGTGCGCAGGCCTTCCAGGAGGCGCTGGACGGGCGGCGCAGCCACAACCCCCCGCAGGTCTGGCCGTGGACCCCGGACCGCACCATCACCGTCGCCCTGCCGGTGGTCCGCGACGGCGACGTGGTCGCCGTGGTGATCACCGAGTCCCCGACCGGCCCGATGCGCGCCCGCGTCCTGCACAGCTGGCTGTGGATCGGCGCCGGCGAGGCGCTCGCCATGATCGTCGCCGTGCTGCTCGCACTGAGGCTCACCGGCTGGGTGCTGCGGCCCGTCCGCACCCTCGACCGGGCGACCCACGACATCGCCACCGGCCGCCTCAACGCCCGGGTCGCCGCCAGCGGCGGCCCGCCGGAGCTGCGCCGGCTCGCCCGGTCCTTCAACGACATGGCCGACCACGTGGTGCTCGCCATCGACCAGCAGCGGGCCTTCGTCGCCGACGCCTCCCACCAGCTGCGCAACCCGCTCGCGGCGCTGCTGCTGCGGGTCGAGCTGCTCGGCCTGGAGCTGCCCGAAGGGCACCAGGACGAGGTCGGCGCCGTCCGCGAGGAGGGCATCCGGCTGGCCCGGGTGCTGGACGACCTGCTGGGCCTGGCCACCGCCGAACACGCCCGCCCCGAGCCCGAGCCGGTCGACCTCACCGCCCTGGTGCTCGCCCGGGTCGACGCCTGGCGCGCGGTCGCCGACCAGCGCGGCATCGACCTGGCCTGGGACGGGCCCCCGGTCGCCTACGGCCTGGCCGACCCGATCGGCTTCGGCAGCGCGCTGGACGCGGTGCTCGACAACGCGCTGAAGTTCACGCCCACCGGCCGCCGGGTCGCCGTCGACACCGTGCTGCGCAAGCGCGAGGTCAGCGTCGCGGTGACCGACTCCGGCCCCGGCCTCACCGACGAGGAGCTCGCCCGGATCGGCGACCGCTTCTGGCGCAGCCCCCGCCACCAGAACGTGGACGGCTCGGGGCTCGGCCTGTCCATCGCCCGCACCCTGCTGCTCGCCGGCGGCGGCTCGCTGGACTTCGCCCGCGCCGAGCCCGGCGGGCTCACCGTGGTGCTGACCGTCCCGCGCCGCCGCGACTGACGGCCGGCCCGCCCCGTCGCGGCCGATTCAGGGCTTGATCGAGGTGTAGTACCGCCGGGCACCCTCGTGCAGCGGCAGCGGGTCGGTGTAGACGGCGGTGCGCAGGTCGACCAGCTGCGCGGCGTGCACCTGGGAGCCGATGGTGTCCCGGCTGTCGATCACCGCCCGGGTCACCCCCTGCACCAGGTCGGGGTCGACGTCGTCCCGGGTGACCAGCAGGTTGGGCACCGCCACGGTGGGCACCGCGGTGCCCGGCGGCTCCGCCTTCGGGTAGGCGTCCTTCGGGATGGTCGCCGCCCGGTACGCGTCGGTGCCGCCGCCCTCCTGCTGGTGCAGCGCCTCGGCGAGGTCGGCCAGCGGCACGATCCGGATCCGGAAGCGCTCCGACAGGTCGGTGAGCGCCGTGGTCGGCAGCCCGCCGGACCAGAAGAACGCGTCGATCTGCCCGTCCCGCAGCTGGTCGGCGGCGTCGCCCACGCCCAGCAGCCGGGGCTTGACGTCCTTGTCGATGTTGAGGCCGGCCGCGGCCAGCAGCTTGCGGGTGACCAGGTTCACGCCGGACTTCTCCTGGCCCACCCCGACCCGCAGCCCCCGCAGGTCGGCCGTCCGCCGCACCGGCGAGTCGGCCGGCACCACCAGCTGCAGGTAGTCGTCGTACAGCCGGGCGATCGCCCGCAGCCGCCACTTGGACGGGCTGTTGAAGCCCGCCACCGAGTCCGCCGTCGCGATCGCGAAGTCGTCCTCCCCGGCCGCCACCCGCTCCAGGTTGTCCACCGAGCCCTGCGAGTTGTCCAGGCGCATCCGCACCCCCGGCATCGCCGTGGACACGTAGCCGCGCAGCAGCTGCCCGTAGCGGTCGTAGACGCCGCGCTGCACACCGGTCGAGAACCCGATCTCGCCCTTCGGGTAGTCGGGCCCCGAACGGGAGGACAGCCACCATCCGGTCAGGGCGCCCGCCACGAGCAGCAGCGCCAGGCCGATCGGCACCGGCCGGCGGCGGGCGGAGCGGCGCACGGCGGCACCGAACCGGGCGGGTATCGAGGACTGGGCCATGCCAGGGATACTGCCAGGCCCGGCGGCCCGGCGGGAGGGCCGTCCCACTGCCCGTACCCTTGCTGTCGTGGGTATGGAGGAGAGCTTGCGAACTTACAAGGTCGTCACGTACGGCTGCCAGATGAACGTCCACGACTCCGAGCGGCTGTCCGGCCTGCTGGAAGAGGCCGGCTACGCGAAGGCCGGCCAGGACGCCGATCCGGACCTGGTGGTCTTCAACACCTGCGCGGTCCGCGAGAACGCCGACAACAAGCTGTACGGCAACCTGGGCCGGCTGGCACCGGTCAAGCAGCAGCACCGAGGCATGCAGATCGCCGTCGGCGGCTGCCTCGCCCAGAAGGACCGCGACACCATCGTCCGCAAGGCGCCCTGGGTCGACGTCGTTTTCGGCACCCACAACATCGGCCACCTCCCCGCCCTCCTCGAGCGGGCCCGGGTCGAGGAGCAGGCCCAGGTCGAGATCCTCGAGTCGCTGGAGACCTTCCCCTCCACCCTGCCCACCCGCCGCGAGTCCGCCTACGCCGCGTGGGTCGCGATCTCGGTCGGCTGCAACAACACCTGCACCTTCTGCATCGTCCCCGCGCTGCGCGGCAAGGAGGAGGACCGCCGCCCCGGCGACATCCTCGCCGAGGTCGAGGCGCTGGTCGCCGAGGGCGTCGTCGAGGTCACCCTGCTCGGCCAGAACGTCAACTCCTACGGTTCCGACCTGGGCGACCGCGAGGCCTTCTCCAAGCTGCTGCGCGCCTGCGGCGGGATCGAGGGCCTGGAGCGGGTCCGCTTCACCTCGCCCCATCCGCGGGACTTCACCGACGACGTGATCGCCGCGATGGCCGAGACCCCGAACGTGATGCACCAGCTGCACATGCCGCTGCAGTCCGGCTCGGACACCGTGCTCAAGGCGATGCGGCGCTCCTACCGGCAGGCCCGCTACCTCGACATCATCCGCAAGGTCCGCGAGGCCATGCCGGACGCGGCGATCTCCACCGACATCATCGTGGGCTTCCCCGGCGAGACCGACGAGGACTTCGAGCAGACCCTGCACGTCGTCCGCGAGGCCCGCTTCGCCAACGCCTTCACCTTCCAGTACTCCAAGCGGCCCGGTACCCCGGCCGCCGAGATGGCCGACCAGATCCCGAAGGCGGTCGTCCAGGAGCGCTACGACCGGCTGATCGCCCTCCAGGAGGAGATCTCCTGGGAGGAGAACAAGAAGCAGGTCGGCCGGAAGCTGGAGATCCTCGTCGCCGAGGGCGAGGGCAAGAAGGACGACCGGACGGACCGGCTCTCCGGCCGCGCCCCGGACAACCGACTGGTGCACTTCACCCGGCCCGCGGAGGGCGTCCGCCCCGGCGACATGGTCACCGTCGAGATCACCTACGCCGCCCCGCACCACCTCCTCGCGGAGGGCACCCCGATCGCCGTCCGGCGGACCCGCGCCGGCGACGCCTGGGAGAAGCGGCAGGCCGCCCCGGTGGCCAAGCCGGCCGGCGTGATGCTCGGCATCCCCACCATCGGCGCCCCGGCACCCGCCCCGGCGGCCGCACCGGGCTGCGGCTGCGACTGACGGTCCGGGAGACCCCGAGAGGGGCGACCCGTACGCGTGGGGGCACCTCGTGGGTGCCCCCACGCACCCGTGTTCGGGCTCGGCCCGACCTGCGCCGGCGGCTTGCCGACTAGAGTGATCGGCATGCTGGTTGCCGCCGCCGTGTGCCCCTGTCCGCCGTTGATCGTTCCGGAGGTGGCGGCCGGTGCCGCGCCCGAGCTGGACGGGCTGCGGGCCGCCTGTGCCGAGGCGGTGGGGGAGCTGCTCGGGTCGGGCGCGGAGCTGATCGTCCTGGTCGGGACGGGCCCGAAGGCGGAGGTCTGGACGGAGGGCGGCGCCGGATCGCTGCGCCGCTACGGGGTGGACCTCGCGGTGCGGCTGCCGGCCCCCGAGGTGTCCGGCCCCGAACTCGCCCCCTCGCTCACCGTCGGGGCCTGGCTGCTGGCCGAGGCGGGCGCCGACCTGCCCGCGCACGCCTGCGCCGTCCGCCCCGACACCGCCTCCGACCGCCTGGCCGGTCTGGGCAAGGGCCTGGCCGACCTCGCGGACCGGGTGGGCCTGCTCGTGCTGGGCGGCGGCAGCGCCTGCCGTTCGGTGAAGGCCCCGGGCTACTGGGACGAGCGGTCGGAGGCGTACGACGCAGCGGCGGCCGCCGCCCTGGCCACGGCCGACACCGCCGCGCTGGCCGCCCTCGACCCGCAGCTCTCGGCCGAGCTGCAGGCCGACGGGCGGGCGCCGTGGCAGGTGCTGGCCGGAGCCGCGGAGGGTGCGGGCCTGAGCGGCCGGCTGCTCCACGACGAGGCCCCGTACGGCGTCGGCTACCTGGTGGCCTCCTGGCGCTGAGCCCGGGCCCCGGCCGGCACCCGCGCCGGCCGGTTCAGGAGGCCCCGCCCTCGCCCGGCTTGGTGGCGAAGTCGTTCACCAGGTGCTTGGCCTTGGCCGTGCCGTGCTCGATCTTCTCGTGGTACTTGTGCTTGGTCGCCTTGTCGACGGCCTCGCCGGTCTTGTCGACGGCGTTGTCGATCTTCTCCTCGTGCCGGCCGGTGAGTTCGCTCGCCTTGACCTTGAGCTCGTCGGCCTTGACCTTGAGGCTGTCCTTCAGTCCCATGGCTGGTCTCCTCGTCCGGTGGGAGGGCCGGACCCCGCGGGCCGGTGTCCCATCTCCTCCAACGCTCGGATGTGCCCCGATGTTCTCCGCGGCAAACCGGGCGTAATCGGACAAAACGATACGGCTGTGCGACGTCCGCCGCAGGGTTTGGGAGACTGGGCGGGTGAGCAGCTCCAGCCCCGTCCCCTCCCGCGTCGTCTCCGTGGTCGGCGCCACCGCCGCCGGCAAGTCGGACCTCGCCGTGGCCCTCGCCCAGGCCCTCGGCGGCGAGGTGGTCAACACCGACTCGATGCAGCTCTACCGGGGCATGGACATCGGCACCGCCAAACTCACCGAGGCCGAGCGCGGCGGCGTTCCGCACCACCTGCTGGACATCTGGGACGTCACCGAGGCCGCCAGCGTCGCCGAGTACCAGCGGCTGGCCCGCGCCGAGATCGACCGGCTGCTCGCGGCAGGCCGCACGCCCGTCCTGGTCGGCGGCTCCGGCCTGTACGTGCGGGCCGCCGTGGACGAGATGGAGTTCCCCGGCACCGATCCGTCCGTGCGCGTCCGACTCGAGACCGAGCTGGCCGAAAACGGCTCCGGGGCGCTGCACCGCCGGCTCGCCGAGCTGGACCCGGCCGCCGCCGCCGCGATCCTCGCCAGCAACGGCCGGCGGATCGTCCGCGCGCTGGAGGTCATCGAGATCACCGGCCGGCCGTTCACCGCCAACCTGCCCGGCCACACCGCGGTCTACGACACCGTGCAGATCGGCGTCCGGGTGCCCCGCCCCGAACTGGACGAACGGATCGAGCTGCGGGTCGACCGCATGTGGCAGGCCGGACTCCTCGACGAGGTAAGGGAGTTGGAGAAGACGGGGCTGCGCGGCGGCAAGACCGCCTCGCGGGCACTGGGCTACCAGCAGGTGCTCGCCTTCTTCGCCGGCGAGTGCACCGAGGACGAGGCCCGCGCCGAGACCGTCCGCGCCACCCGGCGGTTCGCCCGCCGACAGGAGTCCTGGTTCCGCCGCGACGACCGCATCCACTGGCTGGACCGCCCGGCCGGCGCCGACCCCGTCGACCTGCTGGCCCGCTCGCTGGAGCTGGTCGGCGCCTGACCCGAGGCCGTGTCCGGCGGCCCCCCTCGTGCCGCCGTCCGGTGACCCCGCGGCGGCGACGCGGCGGCATCCCCGCAGGGCTCCGAAGGGCAGAAACCGGCCATGTCGTTCGTGCAGCTGCGCACGCAGCGGCAGGTGCACGACGAACCGGCGGTTACAGCCGGATCACGTCATGGCCACGGATCACCCGGAGACCCCGTGCGACGCCCTGTCGGCAACCTTGGACATGCCATCATCGTCGGTACCAGGGGTCGGCCTGCGCGGGCCGGCTTCACCGTTCACGAGTCCGTGAACTCGTGTCGATCCGTCAGGGGAGGCCGCGTGTCGACGGGTACCGGCCCCGAAACCGAGGAGCTCAGGCCCAGCACCGGGCAGGTGCTGCCGGAGCTCGTGGTGCCCACCTCCTACGCGATCGCGCTGCCCGCCATCGAGGACCTCGCCGCCCCCGGCGTGGTGCACGAGCGCGAGATCAGACCGCGCCGCAGACTGCGCTGGTGGCAACTGCTGCCGATCGTGCTGATGGCCACCTTCGGCTCCCTGATGTTCGCCTTCCCGCTGGCCTTCTCCGGCGACGCCGCCTCCTCGATGATCGGCATGCTCGGCCTGCTGCTCACCGCGGCCTCCGGCGGCTGGGGCGCGATGGCCGCCCGGCGGGCCGGCTACAAGTGGCCGGGGCTGCCCCGGCGCGGCAGCGGCACCCGGGCGAGCTGGCGGGCGATCGTCGCCTACACGCTGATCGCGGGCACGGCCGTCGCGCTGGCCCTCTGGCGGGTCGTCCACCTGCGCGGCTGATCAGTACCATCGGCTGTGTGAGCGCACCCACCACTCCCGCACCCGCCGTTCCCGCACCCGCCACGCCCGGCCTCCCCTTCCTCAAGGGCCACGGCACGCAGAACGACTTCGTGATCGTCCCCGACCCGGACGGCCGCCTCGACCTCGGCCCGGCAGCCGTGGCCCGGCTGTGCGACCGGCGCGCGGGCATCGGTGCGGACGGTGTGCTGCGGGTGGTGCGATCGGCCGCCGACCCGGCCGCCGCCCACCTGGCCGGCGAGGCCGAGTGGTTCATGGACTACCGCAACTCCGACGGCTCGATCGCCGAGATGTGCGGCAACGGCGTGCGGGTGTTCGCCCACTACCTGGTCCGGTCCGGGCTGGCGAAGCCGGGCCCGATCGCGATCGCCACCCGCGCCGGTGTCCGGCAGGCACGGGTCGCCGACACCCCCGAGGACGCGCCCGGCGAGGTCACCGTCGACATGGGCCGCGCCCTGCTCCCCGGCCCGGACGGCATCGAGGTCTCGGTCGGCGCGAAGACCTGGCCCGCCCGCAACGTCAACATGGGCAACCCGCACGCGGTCGCCTTCGTCGACGGCCTGGACGACGCCGGAGACCTCTTCTCCGCGCCGCGCACCGCCCCCGAGGGCGTCTACCCGGACGGCGTGAACGTCGAGTTCGTGGTCGACCGCGGCCCGAGGCACGTGGCGATGCGGGTGCACGAGCGCGGCTCCGGCGAGACCCGCTCCTGCGGCACCGGCGCCTGCGCGGTGGCGGTCGCCACCGCCCGCCGCGACGGGCTCGACCCGGCGGCCACCGGCGAGGCCGTCCGCCACACCGTGGACGTGCCCGGCGGCCGCCTGGTGATCGAGGAGTTCCCGGACGGCCGGGTGGAGATGACCGGCCCCGCCGAGATCGTCGCCTCCGGCACCCTCGACCCCGCCTGGCTGGCCCGCGCCGAGGCCTGATCCGGCGCCCCGGCCCCGACGGTCCGACGTCCCGTCGGGGCGCTCCGGCCGACGGTTCGTCCGTGGACGAATCGGACCGGCGGCCCGTCAGCTCCCGCCGGAGCGCGGTGTTTTCCCGTTTCGGTCGCGGGCGAATCCGCCCGATCGGGTGATCCTGGTCACGGACCGGGGGCATTGCGTCGCGGATCGTGTTGTCCTCGGTAGCATGGACCACCGGGTCGGGAGGCCGCTCCGGTGATCGCTGCCGGAGGTGCGGATGGCCATCGAAGCAGGACCGATCGAGACCGCTCAGCCCGGCGCCGCCCCCAGGCGGCCGCTCGGCAGGCTGAGCCGTGGCGCCCTCACCCGTGCGGGCCGCGCCGCCATGCTCGCCACCGGCCGCGCCCCCGTCCCGGACGCGATCGAGCCGATCGTGCAGGCACACCGGCGCCACCACCCGCAGGCCGATCTCGCCCTGCTCGCCCGCGCCTACCGGCTCGCCGAGGAGGGCCATCGCGGCCAGGTCCGCAAGAGCGGCGAGCCGTACATCACGCACCCGCTCGCCGTCACCATGATCCTCGCCCAACTCGGAGCGGAGACCACCACCCTGGTGGCCTCGCTGCTGCACGACACCGTCGAGGACACCGAGGTGACGCTCGATCAGGTCGCCGCGGACTTCGGCCCCGAGGTGGCCTATCTGGTCGACGGCGTCACCAAGCTGGAGAAGGTCGACTTCGGCGCCGCCGCCGAGGCCGAGACCTTCCGCAAGATGCTCGTCGCCACCGGCGACGACGTCCGGGTGATGGTGATCAAGCTCGCCGACCGGCTGCACAACATGCGCACCATCCGGCACATGAAGCCCGCCAGCCGAGTACGGATCGCCAAGGTCACCCGGGACGTGCTCATCCCGCTCGCCGAACGCCTCGGCATCCAGGTGCTCAAGACCGAGCTCGAAGACATCGTCTTCGCCACCCTCCACCCGGAGGAGTACGCCCGGACGCGGGCCGTGGTCGCCGCCCACGAGGCCCGGCCGGAGGAGCTGCTGCAGCCCTTCGCCGAGACACTCGCCCGCCAGCTCGCCGAGGCCGGCGTCGCCGCCGAGGTCACCGTCCGCCCCCAGCACTGCGTCTCGGTGCACCGGGTGATGCTCAAGCGGGCCGCCGCGGCCGGAGCGGACGGGCGGCCGCAGGCGCTGCAGCCCGCCGACTTCGGCCGGCTGCTCGTGGTCGTCGAGGAGAACGCGGACTGCTACGCCGTCCTCGGCGAGCTGCACACCTGCTGGACGCCGCTGCCCGGCGAGTTCAAGGACTTCGTGGCGGCCCCCAAGTTCAACCTCTACCAGTCGCTGCACACCGCGGTGCAGCTGCCCGGCGGCGAGGTGGCCGAGGTACTGGTCCGCACCCGGCAGATGCACCGGGTGGCCGAGTTCGGCGTGGTCGCGCTCGGCGACCCGCACCAGCCGGCCGACCGGCCCGCCTCCGCCGGCCCGGCCGGCGACGAACTCGACCGCACCGACCCGGCGAGACCGGGTTGGCTCAGCCGGCTGCTCGCTTGGCAGCAGGAGACCCCGGACCCGGACGCGTTCTGGTCGACCCTGCGGGACACCCTCGCCGACGACGGCGAGATCACCGTCGTCACCGAGGACGGCGACACCCTCCACCTGCCGGTCGGCGCCACGGGCGTGGACGCCGCCTACCTGCTCGGCGAGGAGACCGGCCACCGATGTATCGGCGCCCGGGTCAACGGCCGGCTCGCCACCCTCTCCACCGTGCTGCGCGACGGCGACATGGTGGCGGTGCTGACCGCCCCGACCGGCGAGCCGCCCGGCCCCGCCGCCGCCTGGCTGGAGCACGCCCGCACCCCCGCCGCCAGGCTCGCCATCGAACGCTGGCTGGCCCGCCCGGACGCCGCCCCGGCGGTGGAGACCGGCCCCGCCGACGGCCACCCGGCGCCCCCACCGCAACCCCAGCCGCAGCCGGCCGCCGTCCGCGGCCGCACTCCGGTCGCCGTGGCCGGCCGGCCCGGCACACCCGTCCGGCTCGCCCGCTGCTGCACCCCGGTACCCCCGGACGCGGTGACCGGCTTCCCGATCCGCGGCGGCGCGGTCGCCGTGCACCGCACCGGCTGCCCGGTCGGCGAGCGGATGCGCGAGGACGGCCGCGGCCCGCTCGGGCTCACCTGGATCCCCGGCGCCGTCCCGTCGAACGGCTACCGGGTCGCCCTGCAGGCCGAGGCGCTGAACCGCCCCCGGCTGCTCGCCGACCTCACCGCCGCCATCTCCGGCGAGGGCGTCGGCATCTTCTCCGCCGACGTCGAACCCCCGCGCGACCTGCGGGTCCGGCACAGCTACACGGTCGAACTGCCCGGCGCCGAGACACTGCCCGCGGTGATGCGCGCGATGCTCCGCGTCCCCGGCGTGTACGACGTCTACCGGCTCGGCGCCCCGCGCGAGGAGGGCCACGACGGCGCCGGCACCGACCCGCACACCGGCGCCGCGGAGGTCGCCGCGGGGCGAAATGGGGGTGACCCGGCCGAGGGGGGCGTGCGACCATCGTGGGGAATGCACGGCCGGTCCGCGGCGTTCACCGGAGGCAGTAGCCCCGGTGCCGTCGGCGGTCCGCAGGGGTAGCTCGTCCCGCGCGACGGTAGAAGGCGCGGCAGCCGGGCAGACTCCTCGACGCAGTCCGTCTGTGCCGGCCTCCCGACAGCGCAAAGGATGAGATGACCTCCACGTTCGACAGCCGCACCCAGACGAGCGAGTCCGCCCGCCGGCTCGCCGACCTCAGGGCCGGTGCCCTGATGGACGAGGACCTCGCGGCGATCGACGAGGACCTCGACCACTTCGACGGGGAACAGTACGACCGATCCGAGCGCGCGGCCCTGCGCCGTGTGGCCGGCCTGTCGACCGAGCTCCAGGACGTCACCGAAGTCGAGTACCGCCAGCTCCGCCTGGAGCGCGTGGTGCTCGTCGGCGTGTGGACGGACGGCACGGCCGAGGAGGCCGAGAACTCGCTGGCCGAGCTCGCCGCACTCGCCGAGACGGCCGGCTCCGAGGTGCTGGACGGTGTGATCCAGCGCCGCGACAAGCCCGACGCCGCCACCTACATCGGTTCCGGCAAGGCCCAGGAGCTGCGCGACATCGTCGCCTCCACCGGCGCCGACACCGTCGTCTGCGACGGTGAGCTCACCCCCGGCCAGCTGATCCACCTCGAGGACGTCGTCAAGGTCAAGGTCGTCGACCGGACGGCCCTGATCCTCGACATCTTCGCCCAGCACGCCAAGTCCCGTGAGGGCAAGGCCCAGGTCTCCCTGGCGCAGATGCAGTACATGCTGCCGCGCCTGCGAGGCTGGGGTCAGTCGCTCTCCCGGCAGATGGGTGGCGGTGGCTCCGGTTCCTCGGGCGGCGGCATGGCCACCCGCGGTCCCGGTGAGACCAAGATCGAGACGGACCGGCGCCGGATCCGCGAGAAGATGGCGAAGCTCCGCAAGGAGATCGCCGACATGAAGAAGGGCCGCGACACCAAGCGCCAGGAGCGCAAGCGCCACCAGGTGCCGTCCGTGGCCATCGCCGGCTACACCAACGCCGGCAAGTCCTCCCTGCTCAACCGGCTCACCGGCGCCGGCGTCCTGGTGGAGAACTCCCTGTTCGCCACCCTGGACCCGACCGTCCGGCGGGCCCAGACCCCGAGCGGCCGGCTGTACACGCTCGCCGACACCGTCGGCTTCGTCCGCCACCTGCCGCACCACCTGGTCGAGGCGTTCCGCTCCACCATGGAGGAGGTCGCCGACGCCGACCTCATCCTGCACGTGGTGGACGGCTCACACCCCGAGCCGGAGACCCAGCTCGCCGCCGTCCGCGAGGTGATCGTCTCGGTCGAGGCGCAGGACGTGCCCGAGATCGTGGTGATCAACAAGGCCGACGCGGCCGACCCGGCCGTCCTGCAGCGCCTGCTGCGCCGCGAGCCGCACGCCCTCGTGGTGTCGGCCCGCAACGGCCAGGGCATCGAGGAGCTGCTGCAGCTCATCGACGACGAGCTGCCCCGCCCGGCCGTCGAGGTGCAGGTCCTCGTCCCCTACACCCGCGGCGACCTGGTCTCCCGGGTGCACGCGGAGGGCGAGCTGATCTCCACCGACCACACCGGCGACGGCACGCTGCTGCACGCCAAGGTGCCGGCCGTGCTGGCCTCCGAGCTGGAGCGCTACGCCGTGGTGGCCCAGGCCTGACGGCACCGCACAGCGACGCGGCGGGCCCCGCTCCCCTGCCGGGAGCGGGGCCCGCCGCGTCCTGCCGTCAGCGCTTCAAGGTGCTCATCGCTTCATGGTGCTCATGTAGTCGAACATCGCCTTGGCCTGCGCACCGAGCGTCGGGCCGGCCATCCAGGCCGCCGGACGCGGGCCGATCGAGTTGTTGCTGATCAGGTACGGCTTGCCGCCGCGCACCACGAACCAGCCGCCGCCGCTGGAGCCGCCGGTCATGGTGCAGCCGATCACGTACATGGTCGGCCGCTCGGCGTCGAAGGAGAGCCGGGCCGGCTTCACCCGGGAGTCGCAGTACTCCAGCTCCCGGCCGTCGAACGGCGCGCCCTGCGGGTAGCCGTACGCGGAGACGCCGGCTATCTGGGCGCGCGGCGCGTCGAACCAGACCGGCACCGAGCTGCCGACCGCCTCCTCCAGCGAGCGGCCGTCCGAGGAGTCCTCGTTGTGCACCCGGAGGATGCCGAAGTCGTACTGGCTGGCCGCGCTGCCGCGCTCGCCGCCCTCCTCCGCCCACTGCGGGGAGACCACCGCGTAGTCCGCCGTCCAGGCACCGTACGGCGCGACCTGCTCGAAGGTCGCGCTGCGGCCCTTCGACGCGACACCGGACCGGTTGTACGAGGGCACGAAGGCCATCTTCTTGAACCAGGTACCGCCCTTGCCCTCGTGCAGGCAGTGCGCGGCCGTCCACACCAGGTTGGACTTGCCGGGGTGGGCCGGGTCGCTGATCACGGTGCCCGAGCAGACCGCGCTGGTCTCCGCGTCCACCTGCATGAAGATCTTGCCGAGTACCGCGGAGGCGGGGGAGTAGGGGTGCGGCTGCGGCCTGGCGTCGATCTTCGCCGGCGGCTGCGGGTCGTTCTCCGGCGCGGTCTTCTCGGACTGCAGGGCGGCGTCCTGCGCCTCCATGCCCTGCGCCTTGTCCATCCGGGCCTGGTCCCAGAAGCCCTTGAGCTTCTCCGCGGTGAAGCCGTGCGCCTTGGCCCACTTCGCCCAGTCGTCCGTGGTCCAGTTCTTCAGGTTCTTCAACGCCTCGCCCAGGTCGAGTCCGGGCTTGGCGCTGCCGGCGGCCGCGGCGGAGGCCGGCGGGGCCGCGTCGGCGCCCGCCCCGCCCTCGGGGTCGCAGGCGGTCGCGGTGAGGGTGAGCAGGGCGGCCGCCGCGGCGGTGGCTGCGGTCCTGCGGAAGGTGGAAGCCATGTGTGTCCCCGTTTGCTGTCGTCGGTGCTTACTTCTGGGCGATCCAGGCGAGTGCCTGCTGGGCGACGCCCTCCAGGTAGGGGCCGCTCAGCGTGGTGTGCGCGGCCGTGCCGATCGAGGTGTTGCTCACCAGCGCGAGCCGGCCGTCCGGCATGGGGGCGAACCAGCCGCCGCCGCTGGCGCCGGCGGTCATGGTGCAGCCGATGGTGAGCATCGCCGGCCGCGCCGCGTCGAAGGACAGCCGGGCCGGCCGCCCGCCGTCGCACCGGTCGAGCTCCTGGCCGTTGAACGGCTTGACCGCCGGATAGCCCCACGCGGAGATCCGCAGCTGCTCGCGCGGCGCGCCGAACCACACCGGCATCGCGGTGCCGATCGCCTCCTCCAGCGACTTCGAGCCGTCCTGCGGGTTGTGCACCCGCAGCACCGCGAAGTCGTACTGGTTGGCGGCGTCCCCGCTGTGCCCGCCCTCGACCGGCCAGAGCGGCGAGGTCACCACCTTGTCCGCCCACCACTGCCCGAGCGGGGCGACCTCGCCCAGCGACGCCTTGCGCCCGCCGCTCGCCGCCCCCGAACTGTTGTAGGCCGGCACGAAGATGATGTTCTTGAACCAGTCGCCGCCCTTGCCCTGGTGCACGCAGTGCGCGGCCGTCCAGACCAGGTCGGACCGGCCCGGGTGCGCCGGATCGGCCACCACCGTCGCCGAGCACTGGCCGATCCCGCCGCCCGGCGCGTTGCTGAACACCTTCCCCGAGGCCGGGTACCGGGTGTACGGGCGCTCCACCGGGACGGCCGCGACCGGCGCCGGATCGGGCTCCGTCCCGTTGTCCCCGGCCGGCGGCGGCGCGGCGGGCGGGGCCGGCTGCTGCGGCGCCGCCGCGTCCATCCGGTCCGGGTTCCACAGGTCGCGCACCACCGGGTTGTGGAAGACGTGCTGGGACGCCCAGTTGTCCCAGTCCGAGAACTTCCAGCGGCGCAGCTCGTCCCAGCTCCGCGGCAGACCCGCCAGCAGCCCCGAGGGCAGGTCGGTGGGCAGCCGCAGCCGGCCCGCCCGCGCCGACGCGGCGCTCCCGGACGGCTCCGGCGTACCCCCGCCCTCCGGAGTGCAGGCCGCAACGGTGAGCAGCAGTGCCGCGGCGAGAGCCGTCAACGGCCCCGCACGCCCGATTCGTGCCATGGCTACGTCCCCCCTGACGTCGCTGCGGCCCGATCGCCGCCGGTGAAGTCTGACATCACCGGTCCCGCCGAAGTCGCCTGGGTGCGCGCAGGTTGACAAGAGGTCACCGAACCGTGACCCGGACGCACCGTCAGCACACACCACCCCCACGGGTGAGTGATCGGCGAGGATTCACCACAACGAGTGAGGTGATCTTGTGGTGGACCGGTCCAGGTAGGTAACCCTTACCTGTCGCCTTCCGGGTGCCGTCCCCCGCCGCACCCGTTCGACCACCCGCGCCCGCACACGGCGCGCACCCAAGGAGCAGCCTTGAGCACCGCCCTCACCGGAGCCCAGACCCCCGCCGCGCCGCCCGGACCAGCTGCCCGCCGAACGCCCACCGCACCCGCCCACGTCCCGGAGCCCGACGACCCGCTGCTCGACCCCGACCCGGCCACCGCCGCCGAACACGCCGCCACCGAGGCCGTCCTGCGCTGCTGGGCCCGCGAGACCGGCGCCCGCCCCGACGCCGCCGGCCGCCTCACCGTGCCCGTCCTCGGCGGCGCCGCCCGGCTCACCGCCCCCGTCCGCTACTGGTCCCCGTGCGGCCGGCACCGCTTCGGCCCCGCCGCCGTCACCACCGGGCCCGGCGGCCCCGCAGCCCCCGTCGACGCCGTCACCGCCACCGCCCTGCTCGCCCGCACCGCCGACGGAATCGACGGCATCGACGGCATCGACGCGGGCCGCCGGACCGCCGAGTCCGGCCGGATCGCCGACCTCGCCGCCCGGGTCGCCGACTCCGCCGCCCGCACCGCCGAGATCCTCGCCCACCGCCGCACCGCCGCCGACCCCGCCGGCCACACCCCCTTCCTCCGCTCCGAACAGGCCCTGCTGCTCGGCCACCCGCTGCACCCCACCCCCAAGAGCCGCGACGGCCTCGGCCCCGCCGAGAGCCGCGCCTACTCGCCCGAACTCCACGGCTCCTTCCGCCTCCACTGGTACGCCGTCGACCGCTCCCTGCTCGCCGCCGACTCCGCCGCCGAACAGAGCGCCGACCGGATCACCGCCCGGCTGCTCGGCGACCCCGCCCTCCTCCCGCCCGGCACCGCCGCCCTCCCGCTCCACCCGTGGCAGGCCCGCGAACTCGCGCTGCGCCCCGCCGTCGCCGCCCTCCTCGACCAGGGGCTGCTGCACGACCTCGGCCGGCACGGCGACCCCTGGCACCCCACCTCCTCCGTCCGCACCGTCCTGCGCCCCGGCACCCCCTGGATGCTCAAGCTCTCGCTCGGCCTGCGGATCACCAACTCCCGCCGGGAGAACCTCCGTAAGGAACTCCACCGCGGCACCGAGGTCCACCGTCTCCTCGAAGCCGGCCTCGCCGCCGAGTGGCACGCCGCCCACCCCGGCTTCGACATCGTCCGCGACCCCGCCTGGATCGGCGTCGACCACCCGGCGCTCACCGACCCCGACGGCCTGTCCACCGTGCTGCGCCGCCAGCCCTTCGGCCCCGAGGACCGCGCCCACTGCCTCGCCGGGCTGCTCGCCGAGCAGCCCGCCGACCGGCTCGACTCGCAGCTCGGCCACCTCCTGGCGGCCCTCGCCGCCCGCACCGGCCGCCGCCGCGACACCGTCGCAGCCGAATGGTTCCTGCGCTACCTGGACGCCGTCGTGCTGCCCGTCCTCTGGCTCGACGGCACCGCCGGCATCGCCCTGGAGGCCCACCAGCAGAACAGCCTCGTCCTGCTCGACCCGGACGGCTGGCCGGTCGGCGGCCGCTACCGCGACAACCAGGGCTACTACTACCGGGACTCCGCCGCCGAACGGCTCACCGCCCGACTGCCCGGCCTCGGCGACGCCAGCGACACCTTCGTCCCCGACCGGGTCGCCGACGAGCGCTTCGCCTACTACCTCGGCATCAACCACGTCCTCGGCCTGATCGGCGCCCTCGGCGCGCAAGGCCTCGCCGACGAGGACGTCCTGCTCGCCGCGCTCCGCCGCTTCCTCGCCGGCCCGCGCGCCGCCGCCACCGGCTCCACCCTGCCCGGCCACCTGCTCACCGCACCCACCCTGCGCTGCAAGGCCAACCTGCTCACCCGGCTGCACGGCCTGGACGAACTCGTCGGACCGGTCGAGACCCAGTCCGTCTACGTCGACATTCCCAACCCGGTGGCCGCCGCATGACCCCGCCCGCCGACCGCCCCGGTGACCGCCTCGGCGAGGGCACAGGCGACCGCCCCGGCGCGGGCCTCGGCGAGGGCCTCCGAGACCGGGCCGACCTGCTGGACGGCCTCGCCGGCCGGGGCCCGATGGCCACCCCCGCCGGGGAGTTCCGGCTCCGCCCCGTCCGGCTGCCCGAGGACCTCCCGCTGATCACCGGCTGGATGAACGACCCCGCCGTCGACAGCTGGTGGAACCTCGCCGGCCCGCCCGCCGCCGTCGAGCAGCACCTGCGCGCCCAACTCGACGGCGACGGCCGCAGTCTGCCCTGCCTCGGCCTGCTCGACGGCACCCCGATGAGCTACTGGGAGGTCTACCGGGCCGACCTCGACCCGCTCGCCGCCCACTACCCGGCCGAGCCCCACGACACCGGCCTCCACCTGCTGCTCGGCCCGCCCGACGCCCGCGGCCGCGGCCTCGGCGCCGTCCTGCTCGCCGCCCTCGCCGACCACGTCCTCGCCCACCGCCCGGCCTGCCGCCGCGTCCTCGCCGAACCCGACCTCCGCAACACCGCCTGCCGGCGCGCCCTCGCCCGGGCCGGCTTCCGGCAGGCCGGCGAACTCGACCTCCCCGACAAACGGGCCGCCCTGATGGTCCGCACCCGCCCCCTCCCACTTCCGACACTCCGGGACGGCGGCGAACCGTACGACCTGCTCGGTGTCGGCATCGGCCCCTTCAACCTCTCCCTCGCCGCCCTCGCCCACGGCGCCGCCGACGGCGTCTCCGCGCTCTTCTGCGAGGCCGAACCCGAGTACCGCTGGCACCCCGGGATGCTCGTCGAGGGCGCCCGCATGCAGGTGCCCTTCCTCGCGGACCTGGTCTCCCTGGTCGACCCCACCAGCCCCTGGTCCTTCCTCAACTACCTCCGGCACCAGGAACGCCTCTACCCCTTCTACTTCGCCGAGCGCTTCCAGCTCTCCCGTCGCGAGTACGCGCACTACTGCCGCTGGGTCGCCCACCGGCTGCCCAACTGCCGCTTCGGCTCCCCCGTCACCACGCTGCGCTGGGACGGCACCGAGCAGCTCTTCCGTGCCGAGGCCGGCGGCGAGGAGATCCGCGCCCGCAACGTCGTCCTCGGCGTCGGCACCCGCCCGCACCGCCCCGCCGCCTTCGCCGACCTCGCCGGCCACCCCCGGGTCTGGCACTCGGCCGACTACCTCGAACGCCGCGACAGCCTCGACGGCGCCCGCGACATCACCGTCCTCGGCTCCGGCCAGTCCGGCGCCGAGGTCTTCCTCGACCTGCTGCGCCACCGCGCCGACGACGGCACCCGGCTGCGCTGGCTCAGCCGCACCCGCGCCCTCGCCCCCATGGAGTACTCCAAGCTCGGCCTGGAGCACTTCACTCCCGACTACACCCGCTACTTCCACAGCCTCCCGCGCGAGGTCCGGGACCGGCTGGTGCCCGCCCAGTGGCAGCTCCACAAGGCGGCCAGCGCCGAGACCCTCGCCGAGATCCACGACCTGCTCTACGAGCGCTCCATCGGCCGCCCGCCCGGCAGCGACCCGGTCGAGATCATGCCCGGCACCGCCGTCACCGCGGCCCGCACCGGCCCCTGCGGCGGCCTCGAACTCCACTGCCGGCACAGCGACTCCGGCGCCGAGCACATCCTGCACACCGACGCCGTGGTCCTCGCCACCGGCTACCGCGCCACCCGCCCGGAGGCCCTCGACCCGATCGCCGGACTCATCGACTGGGACGAACAGGGCCGCTACCGGGTCGACCTCGACCACCGCGTCGCCACCCGCCCCGAGCTCACCGGCGGCCTCTACGTGCAGAACGCCGAGCTCCACACCCACGGCGTCGGCACCCCCGACCTGGGCCTGGGCGCCCACCGCGCCGCCGTCATCCTCAACGCCGTCGCCGGCAAGGAGCTCCACCCGCTGCCCGACCGCACCGCCTGGACCAGCTTCGCCCCACCTCTTGCCCGCCCGCTCGCCTCCGGGCCCTCCTGACCCGGTGCCGACGCTCTCCTCCGGCCTGACGGCCGGGAGGTGCCCCCATGCTCCGTCGCTCCTCGTCGCTCCCTCCCTCGCCCTCCTTGCCCGGCGCCGGGCAGGAGGGGCCCACGCTTTCGGCACCGGCGGGCCCTTCGGCTCGGGGCGGGACCCCGCCCGCCCGGCGTGGGGCCCGCCCCGCCCGGCGCGCGGGGCGCCATGTCCGGCGGGCGGCCGGGCCGTACCCGCCGCAGCACGCACCGATTGTCGGCGCCGCGCAATAAGGTGGGCGGCGTCATGACGAACGACTCCGCATCCCTGCCCCTGCCGGGCGACGACACGCCCGCTCCCGTACCGCGCTCGCGCATCCCCGAGCTGCTGCACGCCGCCGTCACGGCCGTCGGCGGCATCGAGCGCCCCGGCCAGGTCAGGATGGCCGAGGCCGTCGCCGACGCGGTCGACGAGGGCGAGCACCTCCTCGTCCAGGCCGGCACCGGCACCGGCAAGTCCCTCGCCTACCTGGTGCCCGCCCTCGCGCACGGCGACCGCGTCGTCGTCGCCACCGCCACGCTCGCGCTGCAGCGCCAGCTCGTCGAGCGCGACCTGCCGCGCACCGTCGACGCCCTGCACCCCGTGCTGCGCCGCCGGCCGCTCTTCGCGATGCTCAAGGGCCGCTCCAACTACGTGTGCCTGCACCGGGTGCACGAGGGCACCCCGGTGGACGAGGGCGAGGGCCTGTTCGACGCCGCCGAGGTCCTCGGCGGGCCGAGCAGCAAGCTCGGGCAGGACATCGTGCGGCTGCGCGACTGGGCGGAGGAGACCGAGACCGGCGACCGCGACGACCTGTCGCCCGGCGTCTCCGACAAGGCCTGGGCGCAGCTGTCCGTCAGCTCCTCCGAGTGCCTAGGCGCCTCCAAGTGCCCCTACGGCCAGGAGTGCTTCGCGGAGGCCGCACGGGAGCGGGCCAAGCTGGCGGACGTCGTCGTCACCAACCACGCGATGCTGGCGATCGACGCCATCGAGGGCGCGCCGGTGCTGCCCGAGCACGGCCTGCTGATCGTCGACGAGGCGCACGAGCTGGTGAACCGGGTGACCGGCGCCGCCACCGCCGAGCTGACCGTGCACGCCGTGAACCGGGCGGTGCGGCGGGCGGCCAAGCTGGCCAACGAGAAGGCCGTGGACGCCCTGCAGGCCGCCGCGGAGAACTACCACGGGCTGATGGAGACCGCCCAGCCCGGCCGGGTCGAGGAGCTGCCCGAGTACCTCGCCTACGCCGTCGCCGGGATCCGGGACGCGGCCCGGCAGGTCATCACCTCGCTCGGTGAGACGCGGGACCGCTCGCTCTCCGACGAGGACGCCGTCCGCAAGCAGGCCATGGCCTCCGCCGAGTCGCTGCACGAGACGACCGACCGGCTGCTGCAGGACTCCGCCTACGACGTGGTGTGGATCGAGCGCAGCGACCGGTTCGGGGCCGGCGCCGCCTCGCTGCGGGTCGCCCCGCTGTCCGTCTCGGGCCTGCTGCGGGAGAACCTCTACCGGGACCGCTCGGTGGTGCTCACCTCGGCCACCCTCAAACTGGGCGGCGACTTCAACGGTGTCGCCGCCTCGGTCGGCCTGCCGGTGGAGGGTCGGCTGGCGGACGAGCGGGTCGAGGGCGAGGTGCTGCCCGAGGGCGGCGAGGACGCCCCGCCGCCGTGGCGCGGCATCGACGTCGGCTCGCCCTTCACCTACCCCAAGCAGGGCATTCTCTACGTCGCCAAGCACCTTCCGCCGCCCGGCCGGGAGCCGGACCGGCCGGCGATGCTGGACGAGCTCGCCGAGCTCATCGGCGCGGCCGGCGGGCGCACGCTCGGTCTGTTCTCCTCGATGCGGGCTGCGCAGGCCGCCGCCGAGGCCCTGCGCGAGCGGCTGGACAACCGCATCCTGCTGCAGGGCGAGGAGACCCTCGGCGAGCTGATCAAGGCGTTCGCCTCGGACGCCGAGAGCTGCCTGTTCGGCACCCTGTCGCTCTGGCAGGGCGTGGACGTGCCCGGTGCGGCCTGCCAGCTGGTCGTGATGGACCGCATTCCCTTCCCGCGGCCGGACGACCCGCTGATGAGCGCCCGCCAGAAGGCGGTGGAGGAGGCCGGCGGGAACGGCTTCATGGCGGTCGCCGCCACCCACGCCGCGCTGCTGATGGCGCAGGGCGCGGGCCGGCTGGTCCGCGCGGCGGACGACCGGGGGGTGGTCGCGGTGCTCGACCCGCGGCTGGCCACCGCCCGCTACGGCGGCTTCTTCCGCTCGTCCATGCCGAACTTCTGGTACACCACCGACCGCAACCAGGTCCGCCGCTCGCTCGCGGCGATCGACGCCTCGGCACCGCCGGTCAAGCCGGTCACGTAGGTCGGACAGGGGCCGGTCGCGCAGAAGCAACGACAGACGCAGAGGCAACGACAAGGGGGCGCGGGGAGCCGCGCGGGCCGTGTGCCCCGCGCAGTTCTCCGCGCCCCCGGTGTCTGCCCCGTCAGGGGCGCCGCCCTGTCAGAGGCGCCGCAGGACGGCGACGACCTTGCCGAGGATGGTGGCGTTGTCGCCCGGGATCGGGTCGTACGCCGGGTTGTGCGGCATCAGCCAGATCTTGCCGTCCTCGCGCTTGAGGCGCTTGACGGTGGCCTCGCCGTCGATCATGGCGGCGACGATGTCGCCGTTCTCGGCGACCGGCTGCCGCCGGACGGTGACCCAGTCGCCGTCACAGATGGCCGCCTCGATCATCGAGTCGCCGCGGACGGTGAGCGCGAAGAGCTCGCCCTCGCCGACCAGCTGACGCGGCAGCGGGAAGACGTCCTCCACCGTCTGCTCGGCGAGGATCGGGCCGCCGGCGGCGATCCGGCCCACCAGCGGCACGTACGAGGTCGAGGGACGGCCGGCGGTGTCGGCGGTGTTGGGGCGGGCGACCTCCACGCCGCGCACCTCGTAGGCGCGGGGGCGGTGCGGGTCGCGGCGGAGGAAGCCCTTGCGCTCCAGGGCCATCAACTGGTGGGCGACGGAGGAGGTGGAGGAGAGGCCGACCGCCTGGCCGATCTCGCGCATGGAGGGCGGGTACCCGCGGCGCTGGACCGAGTCCCGGATGACCTCGATGACCCGGCGCTGGCGTTCCGTCAGGCCGGCCTCGTCGGTGCGGATGCCGGGCGGGCGGCCGGGCAGGGAGCGGGTGGGAACGGGCGCGCCGAGCACGGCATCCTGCACGGCGGCGTGCTCGATCGGCTGGCTACGGCTCATGCTGTGGTCCACGCCTTGCTGGTCCGTGGTGCGCGCGGAGCGCTCCTGCACCGGGATGGAGTTGCTCTTGAGTTCTACGGTGTTCATCGCGGCCCCTCATTGGACAGGCGTTTCTCCCTTGCCCTGCTCAACTGGTGCCCCTATCGAAAGGTTGCGCCAAACACACGTTCGAGTGAATTATTTAGCAGTCTGCTGACTCGATCAAGGCTTTGGGTGTACATCGATTAAATGTTCGACTCCAGCAGTCTATTTCACCCGCCCCGGAGATTTCGACCCGGTCGGCGGAAGGGGCTGCGGAAGGCGATCCGGGCCAGGCCCCGAACCGGCTGCGGACGAACCGGATCCGCTCGGCGTGGCGAATGCCCCGAGCGCTAGATCTTGTGCCAGTCTCACCGGTCGGGCCCACAGGTTGTGGTCGAGCTTGCTGTGGACCCCTGCCCATCGCGTAGAGTGTCCCGGTCCGCTGTCATGCCGTTCGGGAGGGAGTCCTCAGGTGCACTGCCCCTTCTGCCGGCATCCTGACAGCCGGGTCGTGGACAGCCGGGCCAGCGACGACGGAAGTTCCATCCGCCGCCGCCGCCAGTGCCCCGACTGCGGCCGCCGTTTCACCACGGTCGAAACCGCCACCCTCATGGTGATCAAGCGCAGCGGCGTCACCGAGCCCTTCTCCCGCGAGAAGGTGATCTCCGGCGTCCGCAAGGCCTGCCAGGGCCGCCCGGTCACCGAGGACGCGCTCGCCCAGCTCGGCCAGCGCGTCGAGGAGTGCGTGCGTGCCTCGGGCAGCGCCGAGCTGTCGACCCACGACGTGGGCCTGGCCATACTCGGCCCGCTGAAGGAGCTCGATGTCGTCGCGTACCTGAGGTTCGCGTCCGTCTACCGGGCCTTCGACGGCCTGGAGGACTTCGAGGCGGCCATCGCGGAGCTCCGAGCCGAGCAGCCGTTCGTCCCGGGGGAGGGCACCGCGGTGCCGGCCCCCGCCGCCGCCGCGCCCTAGTCCGGGCCGGCCCCAGCGCTCGGCCGTCCGCGGCCGGCGCGTACCCGCACAACGGGTACAGAACACAACACAACGTGCGAAAGCGGCCGGTGTCCGAGGCTGCCCGCACACCAGGAGAAGCGAACCACCGGGTGCCCCGAAAGCCGGAAGCATCGGGGCGTCCAGGGCGTTTGCCCAGGAGGAGGAAGAAGAAGTGACTGACACGACGAGCGGTTCCGCACGCGGGTCGAAGTCCGGCAAGGCGACCAAGGCGGCCGGCAAGGCGCCCGACGGGGGCCTGCGCATCGAGCGCATCTACACCACTCCTGGCGTCCACCCCTACGACGAGGTGACCTGGGGGCGCCGCGACGTCGTCATGACCAACTGGCGTGACGGCTCGATCAACTTCGAGCAGCGCGGCGTCGAGTTCCCCGACTTCTGGTCGGTCAACGCGGTCAACATCGTGACCTCGAAGTACTTCCGCGGCGCCGTGGGCACCCCGCAGCGCGAGTGGAGCCTCAAGCAGATCATCGACCGCGTGGTGCTCACCTACCGCGCCGCCGGTGAGAAGAACGGCTACTTCGCCACCCCGGACGACGCCGAGATCTTCGAGCACGAGCTGACCCACGCCCTCCTCCACCAGGTGTTCAGCTTCAACTCGCCGGTCTGGTTCAACGTCGGCACCAAGCAGCCCCAGCAGGTCTCCGCCTGCTTCATCCTGGCCGTCGACGACTCCATGGAGTCGATCCTCGACTGGTACAAGGAAGAGGGCATGATCTTCAAGGGCGGTTCCGGCGCCGGCCTCAACCTCTCCCGGATCCGCTCCAGCAAGGAGCTCCTCTCCTCCGGCGGCAACGCCTCCGGCCCGGTCTCCTTCATGCGCGGCGCCGACGCCTCCGCCGGCACCATCAAGTCCGGCGGCGCCACCCGCCGCGCGGCCAAGATGGTCGTACTGGACGTCGACCACCCCGACGTCGAGGCCTTCATCGAGACCAAGGTGAAGGAGGAGGAGAAGATCCGCGCGCTGCGGGACGCCGGCTTCGACATGGACCTGGGCGGCGACGACATCACCTCCGTCCAGTACCAGAACGCCAACAACTCGGTCCGCGTCTCCGACGAGTTCATGACCGCGGTCGAGAACGGCACCGCCTTCGGCCTGCGCGCCCGGATGACCGGCGAGGTCATCGAGACCGTCGACGCCAAGCAGCTCTTCCGCAAGATGGCCGAGGCCGCCTGGGCCTGCGCCGACCCGGGCATCCAGTACGACTCGACCATCAACCACTGGCACACCTGCCCGGAGTCCGGCCGCATCAACGCGTCCAACCCCTGCTCCGAGTACATGCACCTGGACAACTCCAGCTGCAACCTCGCCTCGCTCAACCTGATGAAGTTCCTCCGCGACGACGACTCCTTCGACGCCACGACCTTCGCCAAGGTCGTCGAGCTCGTCATCACCGCGATGGACATCTCCATCTGCTTCGCCGACTTCCCGACCGAGAAGATCGGCGAGACCACCCGCGCCTACCGCCAGCTCGGCATCGGCTACGCCAACCTCGGCGCCCTGCTGATGGCCACCGGCCACGCCTACGACTCCGAGGGCGGCCGCGCCCTGGCCGGCGCCATCACCTCGCTGATGACCGGCACCGCCTACCGCCGCGGCGCCGAACTCGCCGGCGTGGTCGGCCCGTACGACGGCTACGCCCGCAACGCCGCCGCCCACCGGCAGGTCATGCAGCAGCACGCCGACGCCAATACCGCCGCCGTCGCGGTCGACGACCTGGACGCCCCGGTGTGGGCCGCCGCCACCGAGACCTGGGGCGACGTGATCCGTCTCGGCGCCGCGAACGGCTTCCGCAACGCGCAGGCCTCGGTGCTCGCCCCGACCGGCACCATCGGCCTGATGATGGACTGCGACACCACCGGCGTGGAGCCCGACCTGGCGCTGGTCAAGTTCAAGAAGCTCGTCGGCGGCGGCTCCATGCAGATCGTCAACGGCACGGTGCCGCGCGCCCTCAAGCGCCTCGGCTACCAGGACGAGCAGGTCGAGGCGGTCGTCGCCCACATCGCCGAGCACGGCAACGTGATCGACGCCCCCGGCCTGAAGGCCGCCCACTACGAGGTCTTCGACTGCGCGATGGGCGAGCGCTCGATCTCGCCGATGGGCCACGTCCGGATGATGTCGGCGATCCAGCCGTGGATCTCCGGCGCCATCTCCAAGACGGTCAACATGCCGGAGAACGCCACCGTCGAGGACGTCGAGGAGATCTACTTCCAGGCGTGGAAGCTCGGCGTGAAGGCGCTCGCCATCTACCGCGACAACTGCAAGGTCGGCCAGCCGCTCTCGGCGAAGACCAAGACCCCGGCGGTCGAGGAGAAGGCCGCCGAGGCGCCCGCCGCGGTCGAGAAGGTCGTCGAGTACCGCCCCGTCCGCAAGCGCCTGCCGAAGGGCCGCCCGGGCATCACCACCTCGTTCACCGTCGGTGGCGCCGAGGGCTACATGACGGCCAACTCCTACCCGGACGACGGCCTGGGCGAGGTCTTCCTGAAGATGTCCAAGCAGGGCTCGACCCTCGCGGGCATGATGGACGCCTTCTCCATCGCCGTCTCGGTCGGCCTGCAGTACGGCGTGCCGCTGGAGACCTACGTCTCGAAGTTCACCAACATGCGCTTCGAGCCGGCCGGTCTGACGGATGACCCGGACGTGCGGATGGCGCAGTCGATCGTCGACTACATCTTCCGCCGCCTGGCGCTGGACTTCCTGCCGTTCGAGACCCGCTCCGCGCTCGGCATCCACTCCGTCGAGGAGCGCACCCGGCACCTGGAGACCGGCTCGTACGAGCCCGTCGAGGAGGACGTGGACGTCGAGGGCCTCGCCCAGTCCGCGCCGCTCGCCGCTCCCAAGGCCACCGAGCCCGCCCCGGCGAAGCCGCAGGCCGCCCCGGCCCAGGCCCACAACTCCACCGAGCTGGTGGAGATCCAGCTGGGCCTGAACGCCGACGCGCCGCTCTGCTTCTCCTGCGGCACCAAGATGCGCCGCGCCGGCAGCTGCTACCTCTGCGAGGGCTGCGGCTCCACCAGCGGCTGCAGCTGACATCAGCTGCCATCGGCTTCGTCCCCTCGTCGCCCGTCGGGGTGAGGCGAAGCCGTGATCGAGACAGGTGTGTCCCCTCGAAGCCCACGTGCTTCGAGGGGACACACGGCTTTGGGGCGGCGGCACGGCACGGGTGATGCACCGTGAACCGGCGAACTCCTCCAGGCCTCAGGGGAAGACCGACGGGACGTGCCGCAGGCTCACTGCATGTTTTCCAGGTGCGGGTGGTCGAAGGACGTGGGGCAGACGTAGATCTGCATGGTGTAGCCGCGGCCGATCAGGACCATCGGCGGGTCCGAGGGCTTGCGCAGCCCGATCGGGCCGGCGGGGGCTTCCCGGTCTTCCAGGGGGATCCAGCTTCCGCTCCCGCCATCCCATTCTCCGGAGCTGACGGTGAGCAGCGACCGGTACGCGGCGTTGCAGATCTCGCAGTGCATCGGCCAGGGGTCGCAGAAGCTCCACGGACCCCAGCCGCCGACTTTCCATCCCGGTGATACGGCGTGCTCGTACTGGTAGTAGGTGCCGCCCGGGCTCCATTCCTCCTCCGGGTCGTCCTCCGCCCACGCCTGTCGTCCCCATTCGACCAGGCGTTCCGCTAGCTCCTCCGGCAGCTCGTGCGGCGCCGGGTACTCGGTCACGACCTCGGGGTGCAGGACGCACGGCTCGGGAACGTAGTGCCCGTAGTGCTCGACGTCGACGGGCTCCGGTGGATCGGTGAGCACCTGGTCGACGCGGCCGGAGTCCCGCCAGACCAGGTGTGCTGCGGGAATCCCGTCGTCGTGATGCAGGGGGCACCACAGCACCTGCAGGAGGTCCGCTCCTGCGGGGCCGGACAGCCCGGGTACGTCGCGGAGGTAGAGCTGAGCGACGGGGAGCAGCGCATTCGAGCCGGCGTGTGGTTGATGGCCCGCTTGGAGCCTGTCGAGACAGGCCTGTTGTTCGGGGGTGAGGAGGTTCTCGCGGGGGGCGCGAGGACGGAGCCAGGCCGCCTCGAGGAGTGCCCTGCGCTGCCGGACGTCATCAAGGGAGACGGGCAGGTCCCAGTGGTGGTGCTCCTTCGTGCAGCCCGGCCATTCCTCGTCGGCTGGCCACCGCAGCGGGCCGCCGACGGAGCTCTCGTGAACAGTCGGCTCACCGGGGCGCGGGTGCAGGCGGACTGCCTGACGTGCCAGCGGAGCCAGCTCCGGGAACACGGACGCGATGTCCACAGGTCGGGGTGGTGTGGTTCTCGCCACCGGAACTCCCTCGGCCGTCATCTGCGAGATTCGGGCGGACTCTATGGGCATGCGCGGACAGCCGCATCGACGGTCGGTCCGGACCGCGGAAGCGCCTGCGTGGCGCCCTCGCGTCCCGGCCGCGGCGGGGCTGTGGTGCGGCATGATGAGTGGATGGAACTCGAGCCGCACCGGCGTGAGTTGGTGGTGTTCTGCTACCGGATGACGGGTTCGTTCCAGGAGTCCGAGGATCTGGTGCAGGAGACCCTGCTGCGGGCGTGGAAGGCCCGTGACCGGTACGACCCGGCGCGTGCCTCGGTGCGGACCTGGCTGTACCGGATCGCGACCAACGTGTGCCTGACGGCGCTGGAGGGGCGCGAGCGACGGCCGTTGCCGTCCGGCCTCGGGGTGCCGAGCGATGATCCCGGGGCGCCGCTCGTGCCGGCGCCGGACATCCCCTGGCTGGAGCCGCTCCCCGACGCCCGGTTCGACGTGGAGGCGCGGGCCGACCTCCGACTTGCGTGGGTGGCCGCCGTGCAGCACCTGCCGGCACGCCAGCGCGCGGTGCTGGTCCTGCGCGAGGTGCTGGCGTTCTCCGCCGCCGAGGTCGCCGGGCAGTTGGGGACCACGGTGGCCGCGGTCAACAGTGCGTTGCAGCGCGCCCGTGCGGCGCTCGCCGGCGTGGGCGATGCCGGCCAGGTCTGCGAGCCGGACGATCCCGAGGTGCGCGCGGTGGTCCAGCGCTATGTGCGGGCGTTCGAGGCGGCCGATGTCACCGCGCTGGTGCGGCTGCTGGCCGAGGACGCCGTCCTGGAGATGCCGCCCGTGCCGCTGTGGTACCGGGGCAGCCGGGACTACGGCCTGTTCCTCGAACGTGTCTTCCGGATGCGCGGTACCGGGTGGGGTGTGCGGCACCTCACGGCCAACGGGCAGCCCGCGCTCGCCGCCTATGCGCCGGAGTCCGGCGGTGGACTCCTTCTGCACACCCTGCAGGTTTTCACCGTTGCCCGGGGCCGCGTGACGCACAACGTGGTGTTCGCGGATCCGCGCGTCCTCGAAGGATTCGGCCTCCCGCGTCGGATTTCCGCCTAGGAGTTCCGGCGGCAGCGATGAGTTCGGGCGGTGCGGCCGGTACGTACCGGTGAACACCGAACCGAAGGGAATCCCGCCGTGAGTGTCATCGTCATCGAATTCATCACCCTGGACGGCGTCGTGTCCGACCCGGACGGGTGCGGGGGTACGCCGCTGGGCGGCTGGGCGTTCCGGTACGGCAGGGAGGCCGTCGCCGGGGACAAGTTCCGGCTGGGAAGCACACTGGACGAGGGGGTCCTGCTGCTCGGGCGCCGGACCTGGCAGCTGTTCTCGCGGCTGTGGCCGGGCCGCGACGACCCGTTCGCCGCCCGCATGAACGCCGTGCCGAAGCTCGTCGCGTCCCGCACGCTGACCGACACCTCGGCATGGGCGAACTCCCGCCTCGTCGACGGCGACCCGGTCGACACCGTCAGGCGCGAGCAGCGCGACGTGGTAATCACCGGCAGCCTCGGCGTCGTGCACCGGCTGATGGCCGAGGACCTGGTCGACGAGTACCGGCTGCTGACCTTCCCCGCCGTTCTCGGCGCCGGCCGCCGCCTCTTCCCGGCCGAGGGTCCGCACGTCGACCTGGAGTGCCGATCGGTCGAGCAGGTCGGCGCCGCCGTCCTCACCCGCTACCGGAGGGCCGTCTGAGCACCGCCCGCCTGCGGTGAAACGGCAGGGCCGGACCCCGATCGGGGTCCGGCCCTGCCGCTCACGGGTCAGTGCGTGGTGCTCACGGAGGGGAGGGCCCACTCGCGGTGGAAGGCGGGGAGGGGGAGGTCGGCCTTGAGGAGGGGGGTGCCGAGGATCTTGATCTGGGCGTAGAGCCTGCCGTTGATGTCGAGGCCGGCGGTGTTGGTCCAGCTGCCTTCGACGTGCGGGGGCTTGCCGGTGGTGTCGAGGGTGACGGTGCCGGCGACCTGCGTGCGCAGGTAGGGCTCGATGCCGGCGGCGACGCCGACGGTGTTGTAGAGGCCGACGGAGGCCTCGGCGGTGAGGCCGGTGCGCAGGGTGGCGTTGCCGCTGAGCTTGGCGCGGACGGGGCCGACGGTGGTGGTGCCGGGGTCGGCGGTGGTGGTCCAGCCCTTGCCCTTGGCGTAGTCGGCGTGCACGGACCAGGCGCCGTCGAGGTCCTGTTCGGCCTCGACGGTGAGCTTGCCGTCGGCGCCGACGGTCAGGTAGCAGGTGAGGTCGAGGTTGACCACGACGGGGAAGCCTGCGACGGTCAGCACGGGGCTGGCGCTGAGCTTGGCGAGCGGGACGCGCAGCGGGTTGGTGGCGCCGGCGAGGGTGGCGCCGACCTTCCAGTCGGCGTGGGCGCCGAGGCCGAAGCCGACGCGGGCCTTCTCGATGCCGCCCTTGAGGATGCCGCGGCCGTCGTAGGAGAAGTCGACGGAGGGGTTGAGCCGGATTCCGGCGGCCAGGTCGGCCTTGGCGCCGCCGGGCAGCGGGACGCTGGTGCTCGCGTCGAGGGAGAGTTCGGCGGAGGCGCTGCCGCTGCCGCCGCCAGGACGGGTGGCGAAGCCGACCTTGAGGTCCTTGACCAGGGGCTGGACGCGGATGCCGTGGACGTCGATCGGGGCGTGCTGCTCGGTGGCGGTGGCGCCGAGCAGTTCGGCGACCTCGGCGGGCCGGGTGGTGACCTCGACCTCGTCGCCGTCGGTCTTCCGGATGCCGGTGACGGCGACCAGGGCGCCGCGGGGTGCGGCGGCGGTGGGCGGGCTGGCGATGAGCTGCCCGGTGCGGACGGTGTCCGGCGCGGCCGTGGTGCCGGCGGAGGCACCGGGGCTCTGCGGGGTGCTCGGGCTGTGCGTGCTGCCGGGGGTGTGCGGGGCACCGGTGCTGCGGGTGGCGCTCGGGGCGGGGGTGTTCCCGCGGGTTGCGGTGCGCAGGGTGGCGTGGCCGTTGGCCGGGTCGTAGGCGACGAGGGCGACGCTGGTTCCGGTGCCGGCGGCGGGCTTGCCGGAGGCGGCCGGGGCGGCGACCGTGGCGGCCGGGGCCGCCGCGGCGGCGGGTTCGGTGCTGCTCGGGGCGCCGGCCGCGGGGGCCGGCGCGGTCTCGGTGGTGACGGCCGCGACGGCTTCCGCCGGGCCGGCGGCGGGTGCGGCGGCGGGTGAGGAGGCGGCGCAGCCGGTGACGGTGAGCAGCAGGCCGGTGGCCAGTGCGGGGAGCGCACGGGAGCGTATGGACATGCAGAGGGTTCGCCTTCGACGTGGTGAGGGCAGGGTGAGGCCGGACGGGGGTGGCCGACCGACGTATTCCTTGGCATGTTACTGACGAGTCATCGGTTGGACGAAAGTGACGCAGGCTCAACTTTCTGGAGGTGGATGCCGGATGAGTTTCGGATGGCATGCCCGGCGGGTGGCGGATTCGAGGTTGCCGTTGCGGGTGAGGGTGTCGGCGCTGCGGTCGTGCGTGCAGCTGTACCGGCCGCTGGGGTTCCACGGGACCCTGGACCGGTTGGCCTGGCTGGCCGGGCCGTTCCAGCGGGACGAGGACGCGCTGTTGCGGGCGCTGGCCGTGCTGGAGGAGGACCGGAGTCGCTGGCTGGCCGAGCTGGACGCCTATGCGCGGTCGCGGCGGACGGGCAAGCGCTGCGGTCGCCGGGTGCCGGGGGAGGGGGAGCGGAACCCGAACGACCGGACGTACTGGTCGGTGTGAGTCGCCGTGCCGTCCGTCCCGTCGCACGCCCGCGTGTCAACCTGGGTTGACAAGCGCGGGATGTCAACCTAAGTTGACAGCATGAGCGAGACGAGACAGCTCGCCGCGGACGCGAGCAGCCGCGACCCCGCGATCGGCCTGCGGGCCGTCCGGGCGCTGCGGGACCTGGCCGACCGGCTGGAGGACCTCCAGGTCGGCAACGCGCGCGAGCAGGGCTGGTCCTGGCAGGAGATCGCCGCCTGCCTCGGGGTCAGCCGACAGGCGGTGCACAAGAAGTACGCCAAGCGGATCTTCGGTACGAGAGGGGAGGGCTGACCGTGTTCGAGCGGTTCACGGACGGCGCGCGCCGCGTCGTCATCCAGGCCCAGGTGGAGGCGCGCGAGCTCGGCCACGAACGGGTCGGCACCGAGCACCTGCTGCTCGGCATCGTGCACGACCCGGACGACCCGGTGGCCGCACTGCTGGCCGCCGACGGCCTCGACCACGAGGCCGCCCGGGCCGAGGTGGTCCGACTGGCCGGTGGCGAGGTGGACGGCCGTGCGCTGGCCGCGATCGGCGTCGACCTCGACGCCGTCCGGGCGGCCGTGGAGTCCGCCTTCGGCGAGGGCGCCCTGGAGCGCAGGCCCGCCGAGGGCAAGCGGGACCGGAAGCACAGCCGGCTCACCCCCGGCGCCCGGAAGACCCTGGAACTCTCCCTCCGCGAGACCCTGCGGCTCAAGCAGAAGGAGATCGCCACCGGCCACATCCTGCTCGGCCTGATCCGCGAGGGCCAGGGCACCGGCGCGGAGGTGCTGTCCGGCCGCGGCCTGGACTTCGCCAAGCTGCGCCGGGACGTGGAGGCGATCCTCGGCTGACCTGCGAGCCCCCGCAAGCGCCTCTCCGGCGGGCCGTTCCCACATTGCGGAACGGTCCGCCGGACGTCTTCACGGCCCTGTGCCCGGCGGCCGGCGGGTGGTGCGGACGCGGATGGTCGCCTTGTGCGACTGTGCGTCAACTCGGCCGTTGAGTCGAAAAGCTGAATGGATATGATCGGGCGACCGCGTGTACCGATCAAATGAGCGGAACACGCCCGGCCGTACGCTCGCCGGCCGGCCCGGCGCACCCGTCTCCGGTCCCGCGGTCTCCCTGCTCCGCCGCCGACGCCGCACGAGGATCAGACAGATGAGAGCTCGCACGCGCCCCGCCCGGGCGGCGTACCGGGGATCCGACGGCGGACCCGCCGTCCGCGCCGCCGCCGGGATGGTCCTCGGCGCCGGAGCCGCCGCCGCGGCCGTCGCCCTCACCCCCTCCGTCCACCGCGCCGCCGTCGCGGGCGTCGCCGCCGTCGCCGCCCTCCTCTGGTGCGGCCTCGTCGGGTACGCCGCCACGCTCGGCACCCGCGCCCGCGCCGCCGAGCGCACCCTCGCCGACGTCCGCCGCGAACTCGCCGAGACCGGAGCCGCCGCAGGCGCGCTGCACACCGAACTCACCGCCACCCACACCGCGGCCGGCGCCCTGCGTGCCGCCCTCGCCAACGCCCAGGCCGAGACCGGCGAGATCCGCACCGAACTGGACCGGGCCCGCGCCGACGAGCAGGCCCTCCGGGCCGAACTCGGCGCCCTGCACGAGGCGCACAGCGCCGCCGTCCGCGAACGCACCGAACTGGCCGCCCTCCGCGACCAGGTGCTGCCCGCGGTGGTCGCGAGGCTCCGCGCCGGCGCCTCCGTCGACACCGCCCTCGCCGGCCACGACCTGCCGGCCCACCACGCCCTGCTGCGGGCCGTCGCCGAGGCCGTCGGCCGCGGCGAGCGCCAGCGCGCCGCCGCCCTCGCCGTCTGCGCCACCGCCGCCGGCCGCGTCCAGGCCCTGGCCACCAGCATGCACGCGGAACTCCGCGAGATGCAGCACCGGCACGGCGAGGACGTGCTCGGCGACCTGCTCGAACTCGACCACGCCACCGCCCAGGTCGGACGGATGGCCGACTCCATCGCCGTGCTCACCGGCGCCCGCTCCGGCCGCCGTTGGACCAAGCCGATCGGCGTCGAGTCGATCCTGCGCGGCGCGCTCGGCCGGATCGGCGCCTACCAGCGCGTCCGCCTGCACAACGCCTCGACCGCCGCGGTCGCCGGGTTCGCCGCCGAGGGCGTCATGCACGTCCTCGCCGAACTCCTCGACAACGCCGCCAACTTCTCCGCCCCGCCGTCCGAGGTGCACGTCTACGTCGAGGAGTCGCACTCCGGCCTCGTCGTCACCGTCGAGGACGGCGGCCTCGGCCTGAGCGACAGCTGGCTGCGCCGCGCCGAACAGGCCGTCTCCGCCCAGCCGCTGGACCTCAGCGCGCTCTCCGCCGGCACCCGCCTCGGCCTCGCCGTGGTCGGCTCGCTGGCCCGCAAGCACGGGCTCTCGATCTCCTTCCGGCCGTCCGCCCGCGGCGGCACCGGCGTGGTGGTGCTCGTCCCCGAGCAGTTGATCAGCCACCCCGCGCCCGCCCTGGCCCGGGCGCTCGCCGCCGCGCACGGCGCGGCGCCGGCACCCTCCGCGGTCCGCCCGGCTGGCACCGGCCGCCCCGTCCTGGAGCCCGCCCCGGCGGTCGCCCCGGCCGGTGCCGCGGACCCGGACCGCACCCATGACAGCGAGGCCGACAGCGAGGCCGGCAACGAGGCCGGCACCGACACCCCGCCCGCCGCCCGGACCCTGCCGCAGCGCCGCCGCGGCCAGACCCTGGCGGCGGCGACCCCACCGGCCGCGCCCACCCCGGCGGCGCGGTCCGAACGGGCCGCCGCCCTGTCCGCGGCCCGGTTCGGCGCCTTCCGCAAGGCCCTGCAAGGGGCCGAGTCCCCCGACGCCCACTCGAAGGACGATGCCTGATGAGCAGCAGCACCGACCAGGACCTCGACTGGCTGCTGGAGAACCTGCTGACGGCCACCCCCGGTGCCCGGCACGCCCTGGTGCTCTCCGCCGACGGCCTGAAGCTCTGCCACACCACCGGCCTCGGCACCGACCAGGCCGACCAGCTCGCCGCGATCGCCTCCGGCATGCAGAGCCTCGCGCACGGCGCCTCCATCGAGTTCGGCGACGCCGCCGGCGGCGTCCGCCAGTCGATGACCGAGTTCCACGGCGGCATCCTCTGCATCGTCGCCGCGGGTGAGGGCGCCCACCTCGCGGTCGTCACCGACGACGACGCCGACGTCGGCGTCGTCGGGCACAACATGCACGGGCTGATCGAGCAGATCGGGGTGTTGCTGAGCGCCCCGCCGCGCGAGATCGAGGCCGGGGTGTGACGCCGCCGCTGCCCGGCCGGGACGAGGACCCGGACCGCCTCTACACCGTGACCCGCGGCCGCAGCCGGCCGCCGGAGCACGCCTTCGACCTGGTCACCCTGATCGTCACCGAGCAGGAGCCGCTGCCCGGCATGCAGTCCGAGCACGCCCGGATCCTCACCCTGTGCGCCACCCCGACGGCCGTCGTCGAGCTCGCCGCCGAACTCGCCCTCCCGGTCAGCGTGGTGAAGATCCTGCTGGGCGACCTGCTGGAGGCCGGCCGGATCACCGCCCGCCACCCCAGGTTCGCCCCGACCAAGGCACGGCTGCCCGACCTCGACACGCTGAAGCAGGTACTGCATGGTCTCCAACAGCTCTGACACCCTCACCCCGGGCAGGGCCCCGCTCTCCAGCACCGCGGCCAACGGTCTGAAGATCGTCGTGGTGGGCGGCTTCGGCGTCGGCAAGACCACCCTGGTCGGCTCGGTGAGCGAGATCCGCCCGCTCAACACCGAGGAGACCATGACCCGGGCCGGCGAGGGCGTCGACGACCTCACCGGGGTGCAGGGCAAGCGGTCCACCACGGTCGCCTTCGACTTCGGCCGGATCACCCTCGGCGCCGAGAACGTGCTCTACCTCTTCGGCGCCCCCGGCCAGGAGCGCTTCTGGTTCCTCTGGGACCGCCTGTTCAGCGGCGCCCTCGGCGCCGTGGTGCTGGTCGACACCCGCCGGCTCGAGGAGTCCTGGTACGCCATCGACCGCCTGGAGCACCACGGCACCCCGTTCGTGGTCGCCCGCAACAACTTCGGGCCGCCCGAGCACACCCTCGCCGAGGTGAGGGCCGCCCTCGACCTCGCCGACCACATCCCGCTCGTGGAGTGCGACGCACGGGACCGCGAGGCGAGCAAGCAGGTGCTGATCGAACTCGTCCACCACCTGCACCGCATGGCCGAGGCCGAGGCCTCCGGAGAGGACACCCCGTGACCGAGCCCGTCACCACCCCGCCGCCGGGCTGCCCGGCCCACGCCGACGCCGCCCCGCTGTACGGGCCGCGGTTCCAGACCGACCCCGGCGCCCTCTACCAGGAACTGCGCGACCGCCACGGCCCGGTCGCCCCGGTCGAACTCGCCGGCGGGGTCCCCGCCTGGCTGGTCATCGGCTACCGCGAACTCCAGCTCGTCACCGGCCAGCCCAAGGTCTTCGGCCGCGACTCCACCCGCTGGAACCAGTGGCCGCACATCCCCGCGGACTGGCCGCTCAAGCCGATGATGGCGCCCGTCCCCTCGATCCTCTACGCCGAGGGAACCGAGCACCAGCGCCGCTCCGCCGCCGTCACCGACGCCCTCTCCGACGTCGACCCGTACGAACTGCGCATCCACTGCGAGGAGGTCGCCGACCGGCTCATCGACGGCTTCGCCGGCCGCGGTGAGGCCGACCTGGTGGCCGACTACGCGCACCGGGTGCCGCTGCTGGTGCTCTGCCGGCTGTTCGGCCTCGACGAGGACGAGGCCCCGGTGCTCATCCGCGGCCTGCTCGCCATGCTCGACGGCGGCGCCGACGCCCAGGAGGGCGCCCAGCAGCTGCTCACCGTCATGCTCGGCCTCGTCCACCGGCGCCGCGAACTCCCCGCCGCCGACGTCACCTCCCGGCTGCTCGCGCACGAGGCGGGACTCAACGACGAAGAGGTCATGCGGGACCTGCGGGTGCTGCTGATCGCCGGCCACCAGCCCCTCGCGTACTGGATCTCCAACGCGCTGCGGCTGATGCTCACCGACGAGAGGTTCGCCGCCTCCCTCTCCGGCGGCCGCCGCTCCATCGGCCAGGCACTCGGCGAGGCCCTCTGGGAGGACACCCCGACCCAGATCTTCGCCGGCCGCTGGGCCACCCGCGACGTCCACCTCGGCGGCCAGCGGATCGCCAAGGGCGACATGGTGCTGCTCGGCTTCGCCGGCGCCAACGCCGACCCCGCCGTCCGCCAGGACACCGGGCGCCCCGCCGAGGGCAACCGCGCCTACCTGAGCTTCTCCGCCGGCGACCACGGCTGCCCCTACCCGGCGCGCGAGGCCGCCGAGGTGATCGCCAACACCGCGATCGAGGTGCTGCTCGACCGGCTCCCGGACCTGCGCCTCGCCGTGTCCGAGAGCGCCCTGGTGTGGCGCCCCTCGGCGTGGGTGCGCGGACTGATGGCCCTGCCGGTGGCGTTCACCCCCGGCTACGTGGCGGAGTGACGAGACCCGAGGAGGGGCAGCGATGACCGAACCGACCGCAGCGACCACAGTGACCGCAGCGACCGCCGTGGCACCGGCGACCGGACCGAACCAGCCGGCGGACGGCACACCGTTCGTCATGGACCCGCTGGCCCGCGACAACGCCGCCGAGGGCGCCCTGCTGCGCGCCGCCGGCCCGGTGGTGCCGGTCGACCTGATGGGCGTCCACGGCTGGGCGGTCACCCGGCACGCCGAGGCCCGCCGGCTGCTCACCGACGCCCGGCTGGTCAAGGACGCCGCGCACTGGGCCGCGTACCAGCGCGGCGAGGTGCCCAGGACCTGGCCGCTGATCGGCCTCGCCGTCCCCGGCCCGTCCATGGTCACCACCGACGGCGCCGCGCACCGCCGGCTGCGCGCGATCGTCGCCCAGGCCTTCACCCCGCGCCGGGTCGAGCTCATGAAGCCCCGCATCGAGGAGATCACCGCCCGGCTGCTCGACCAGGTCGCCGCGGCCGGGCCGGTGGTCGACCTGAAGACCGTCTTCGCCTTCCCGCTCCCGATGTCGGTGATCGGCTGGCTGCTCGGCGTGCCCGAGCACGACCACGCCTACATTCGGGAGTTGTACGAGCGGTTCTTCTCCAGCACCACCAAGCCGGACGAGGTGCCGGCCACCATCGCGGCGCTGAACGCCTTCGTCGCGGACCTGGTGGCGCTGCGCCGGGCCGAGCCTGGCGACGACCTGATCAGCGCCCTGCTGACGGCCGACGTCGAGGGCGGCGCGCTGACCGACGCCGAGGCCTCGGCCACCCTGCGGGTGATCATCGCGGCCGGGCACGAGACCACGGTCAACCTGATCACCAACGCGGTCCGCGCACTGCTCACCCATCCGGACCAGCTCGCGCTCGCCCGTTCGGGCGAGGTGCCCTGGTCCGCGGTGGTCGAGGAGTCGCTCCGCTGGACCCCGCCGACCAGCAACTTCCTGTTCCGCTTCGCCACCGGGGACATCGAGGTCGGCGACACCGTCGTCCCCGCCGGCGACGCCGTGCTGATCTCCTACAACGCCATCGGCCGCGACCCCGCGCAGCACGGCGTGACCGCGGAGATCTTCGACATCACCCGCGACGCCGAGCGGCACCTCTCCTTCGGCCACGGCCCGCACGTCTGCCCGGGCTCGCCGCTCGCCCGGCTGGAGGCCGCGGTCGCACTGCCCGCGCTGTTCGAACGATTCCCGGACCTCGCCCTCGCGGTGCCCGAGGAGGAGCTGCGGCCGAACCCCACCATGGTGGTGAACAGCCTGCGCGAGCTGCCCGTCCGGATCTGAACCGTCCGAACGGGCCGCGGAGGGCCGGTGCGCCACCGGCCCTCCAGCACAGCCGGATTACGACCGGGACACCGGCCGATGAAGGTCGAACGCGCACCTTGGCGTGCGGTAACCGGTGAGTTAACGTCTTCAAGCCAGCGTACTGCTGGGTACAGCTCGATCATCCGGTACAGCGCAGTGTTGTTGTCCCACGCCGGCATCTCGGGTGCCCTGGCCAGGAGGAGCGCATTGACCACCACCACGATCGCCTGTGAGGCCCGCCGATGACCACACTGATGCGGCGGCGCCTGCTCGCCGTCCCCGCCGTGCTCGCCCTGGCCCTCGCCGCGGCGTGTTCGAACAGCTCCTCCAAGGACGGCGGCGGCAACTCGGCGGCGCCCACGCTCACCGGTGACTGCGCCAAGTACCAGGCCTATGCCGGCCATTCCGGCACCAAGGTGACGATGTTCGCCTCGATCCTCAGCCCGGAGTCGGACTCGCTGGAGAAGTCCTGGGCGGAGTTCAGTTCTTGTACGGGCATCAAGATCTCGTACGAGGGCTCCAACGACTTCGAGTCGCAGCTGCCCGTCCGGGTGAGCGGCGGAAACGCGCCCGACTTCGCGATCATCCCGCAGCCCGGCCTGCTCGCCCAGATGGTCAAGACCGGAAAGGTCGTGAAGCCGCCGGCGCAGACCGTCGCCAACGAGGACAAGTGGAGCCCGGTCTGGAAGACCTACGGCTCCGTCAACGGCACCTTCTACGCGGCGCCGATGAGCGCCAACATGAAGTCGCTGGTCTGGTACTCGCCGAAGGCCTTCAAGCAGGCCGGCTACGAGGTCCCGAAGACCTGGGCCGACCTGATGGGCCTCAGCAACAAGATCGCCACCTCGGGCGGCGCCAAGCCGTGGTGCGGCGGCATCGCCTCCGGCACCGCCACCGGCTGGCCGGCCACCGACTGGGTGGAGGAGGTCGTCCTCGGCAGCTACGGCGGCGACGTCTACGACCAGTGGGTCAGCCACAAGGTCAAGTTCAGCGACGAGAAGATCACCGGCGCGATGAAGACGGTGGCCGACTGGATGCAGAACCCGGCCTGGGTCAACGCGGGCATCGGCGACGTGAAGTCGATCGCCACGACGACCTTCCAGGACGCGGGCGCGCCGATCCTCACCAACAAGTGCTTCATGCTGCAGCAGGCCTCGTTCTACCGGGCGCAGTGGCCCAAGGGCACCAACATCGGCCCGGACGGCGACATCTTCGCCTTCCACCTGCCGGCCGTGAACCCGACGGTCAGCAGCCCGGTCGAGGGCGGCGGCGAGTTCCTGGCGGCGTTCTCCGACCGGCCCGAGGTGCAGGCGGTGCAGAACTACCTGTCGAGCAGCGAGTGGGCGAGCAGCCGGGTCAAGACCTCGTCCGGCTGGGTCTCCGCCAACCAGGGCGTCGACAAGAGCCTGTACACCGACCCGATCGACAAGCTCTCCGCCGAGGCGCTCACCGACCCGGCCGCCACGTTCCGGTTCGACGCCTCCGACCTGATGCCGGCCGCCATCGGCTCCGGTCAGATGTGGAAGTCGTTCACGGCGTGGTTCGCCGAGGGACAGTCCATCCAGAAGGTGGCGGCCGACATCGACGCGGCCTGGCCGCAGTAACGCCGGCCGCCTCCGGGCAGCGCGGGTCCCACCCGCCCGCGCTGCCCCTCCCCATGTCCGAGGAAGGACCCTCCGCATGCCCACGGCCACCGCCGTGCACCTCGCCGACTCGGCGTGGACGGATGCGACGATCAAGTTCACCAACACCGTCGGAGCCGTCGCCGGCTTCCTCGGCGTGCTGCTGCTGATCTTCTTCGCGGCCGGCCGGGCGACCGGGCGGTTCTCCCGCCCGCTGGCCGTCCTCGTCATGATCGGGCCGGCGATCCTGCTGCTGCTGGTCGGCCTGGTGGTGCCGCTGATCCGCACCGTCTACCTGAGCTTCTACAACGACGACTCCACCAAGGCGGTGGGCGGCAGCAACTACGGCTGGGCGCTGACCACCGACTCCATCCACCAGGTGCTGTGGAACACCCTGCAGTGGCTGGTGGTCGCCCCGCTGGTCGCCACCGGCACCGGCCTGGTGCTGGCCCTGCTGGTCGACCGGCTGCGCGGGCAGGCGCTCTACAAGTCGCTGCTGTTCATGCCGATGGCGATCTCCCTGGTCGGCGCCTCGATCATCTGGAAGTTCGTCTACGAGGACCGCGACCCGTCGCAGCCGCAGATCGGCCTGCTCAGCCAGATCGCGATCAGCCTCGGCTGGGACGACCCGCCGAACTGGATCCTCTCCCACCCGCTGAACAACTACCTGCTGATGATCGTCATGATCTGGGTGCAGACCGGCTTCGCGATGGTGGTGCTCTCCGCGGCGATCAAGGCCATCCCGGACGAGATCACCGAGGCCGCCCGCCTCGACGGCGCCCGCGGCTTCCAGCTGTTCCGGCACGTCACGGTGCCGATGATCCGCACCACGCTGGTGGTCGTGCTGACCACCGTCATGATCACCACGCTGAAGGCCTTCGACATCGTCCGCACCATGACCGGCGGCAACTTCGGCACCCAGGTGCTGGCCAACGAGATGTACTCGCAGTCCTTCGTGCAGTTCAACGTCGGCCGCGGCAGCGCGCTCGCCGTGATCCTCTTCCTGGCCGTGATCCCGCTGGTGGCCTACAACATCGTCCAGCTGCGCAAGGAGCGTGAGCACCGATGAGCGAGCAGCTCGCCCCGGCCCCGCAGCCGGGAGCGGCGGACCGCGAGCCCCCGGTGAAGGCCGTCCGCCGCGTCTTCAGCAACCCGCTGGCCTCACTCCTGATGCTCGTGGTCACCGTGCTGTGGACGATCCCGACGATCGGCCTGCTGGTCACCTCGCTCCGCCCGGAGGAGGACGTCGCCACCAGCGGCTGGTGGGAGGTCTTCGCCGACCCGAACCTGACCCTGGAGAACTACCACACGGTGCTCTTCGAGGGTGGCTTCGGCGTCAGCGGCGGCCTGTTGCCGTACCTGGTCAACTCGCTGGCGATCAGCATCCCGGCCACCGTCTTCCCGCTGGTGCTGGCGGCGATGGCGGCGTACGGGCTGGCCTGGGTGAAGTTCCGGGGCAGCGACATCGTCTTCTTCGCGATCTTCGCGCTGCAGGTGGTGCCGCTGCAGATGGCGCTCATCCCACTGCTGCAGCTGTTCTCCGGCGGGGCGCACATCGGCTCGGTCACCGTCATCCCCGCCTTCGACCTCAGCGGCACCTACGCCCCGGTCTGGCTGGCGCACACCATGTTCGCCATGCCGCTGGCGATCTTCCTGCTGCACAACTTCATCGCGCAGCTGCCGCGGGACGTGATGGAGGCGGCGGTGGTCGACGGGGCCACCCACTTCAAGATCTTCCGGTCGATCGTGCTGCCGCTCTGCACCCCGGCGCTGGCCTCCTTCGCGATCTTCCAGTTCCTCTGGGTCTGGAACGACCTGCTGGTGGCGCTCACCTTCGCCGGCGGCACCCCCGAGGTCGCCCCGATGACCGTGCGGCTGGCACAGCTCTCCGGCTCCTTCGGCGGCCGCTGGGAGCTGCTCACGGCCGGTGCCTTCCTGTCGCTGATCGTGCCGCTGATCGTCTTCTTCGCGCTGCAGCGGTACTTCGTCCGAGGCCTGCTGGCGGGCTCGGTCAAGGGCTGAGCCCGCGACCGGGCCCGCCCGGCGGAGGCGCCGCGCCCGACTCCTGACGGTCCGTGACATGGACCGAGAATGTGGGGATTTCGAGGACGCGCAACCCGTACAGCCGGTACACCGGTAGCGGCGATTCCGTCGATTGTCCGGTTGTCCGACGTGTGGGGGATGGCGTGAGGTTCAGAAGACGTCTGGCGTGCCTGGTGGCCGCCGCGCTGGCGGGGGCCGTGCTGGCCGCCGCACCGGCCGGGGCGGCGGGAACCGCGATCCTCGGCAACACGGCGGTCGGCTCGGCCACCGACTCGGGCGACTCCAACTACATGAACACCTCGCGCTTCGTCACCGGTTCGAGCGGCGGCGCGCTGGGCAGCGTCAGCGTGCACGTCGGGGCGGTCGGCGCCGCGCCGAACAACCAGTACCAGGTCGCGGTCTACGCCGACGCCTCGGGCAAGCCGGGCGCACTGGTCGCCTCCAGCGCCTCCGGCGCGCTCACCGCCAATGCCTGGAACACCCTGCCGCTCGCCGGCACGCTCACCGCCAACACCGCGTACTGGCTGGCCTACAACAGCAACGGCAGCAGCGCGGCCGTCAACAACCTGCACTACAGCAGCGGCGGCACCAGCGGCTACTCCACCGGCGGCACCCCCTTCGGCAGCTGGCCGTCCACCTTCGGTGCCAGCAGCACGATGAGCGCCACCTTCTCGATCTACGCCACCTACACCCCCGACGGCGGTGGCACCACCCCGCCGGGCAGCGGCCCGGGCTCCGAGGGCCCGATCCTGCTGGTCGGCAACGCGGCCAACCCGTACACCGCGTACTACACCGAGATCCTCAAGGCCGAGGGCCTGAACTACTACAAGCAGACCGACCTGTCGGCGGTCACCGCGGCGACGCTCGCCTCCTACGACCTGGTGCTGCTCGGCGAGACCGCGCTCACCCCGGCTCAGGTGTCGATGTTCACCACCTGGACCAACGGCGGCGGACGGCTGGTCGCGATGCGCCCCGACAAGCAACTCGCCGGCCTGCTCGGCCTCACCGCCACCACCGGCACCCTCGCCGACGCCTACCTGAAGATCGACACCTCGGCCGCCCCCGGCGCCGGCCTCACCGCCGACACCATGGGCTTCCACGGCACCGCCGACCGCTGGACGCTGAACGGCGCCACCGCCGTCGCCGCCCTCTACGACGACGCGACCACGGCCAGCGGCAACCCGGCCGTCACCCTGCGGACCGTCGGCAGCGGCCGGGCCGCCGCCTTCACCTTCGACCTCGCCAAGTCGGTCGTGCAGACCCGGCAGGGCAACATCGCCTGGGCCGGCCAGCAGCGCGACTCCACCGACGGCTACGAGGCCGCCGAGATGTTCTTCGGGACCAACGGTCAGCCGAACTGGAACAACCTCGACAAGGCGCTGATCCCGATCGCCGACGAGCAGCAGCGGCTGCTGTCCAACCTGATCACCCTGATGGACTCGGCGAAGAAGCCGCTGCCGCGGTTCTGGTACTTCCCGCGGGACGTCAAGGCGGTCGTCGTGATGACCGGCGACGACCACGGCATCGGCGGCACCGTCGGACGCTGGGACAGCTACGTCTCGCAGTCCCCGGCCGGCTGCTCGGTGGCGGACTGGGAGTGCGTCCGCGGCTCCTCGTACATCTACACCGACGACCCGATGACGGCGGCCCAGGCCCAGTCCTACACCGACGAGGGCTTCGAGGTCGGCGTGCACGTCACCACCAACTGCAAGCCCTGGGGCACCACGGCCAACCTGCAGCAGTTCTACACCGACCAGCTGACCGCCTGGAAGGCCAAGTACGGCTCGCTGCCGAACCCGTCCAGCAGCCGCACCCACTGTGTGGAGTGGGACGACTGGGCCGGCCAGGCCAAGACCAAGCTGGCCAACGGCATCCGGCTCGACATGGACTACTACTACTATCCGTCCTCCTTCGTGCAGGACCGGCCCGGCTACTTCAACGGCACCGGCACGATCATGAAGTTCGCCGACACCGACGGCAACGTCATCGACGAGTACCAGGCCACCACCCAGCTCACCGACGAGTCCGGCCAGTCCTACCCGTCCACCATCACCACGCTGCTCGACGGCGCGTACGGCGCCAAGGGCTACTACGCGGCCATCGGGGCCAACATCCACACCGACTTCGCGGCCTCCACCGCCTCGGACGCGGTGATCGCGGCGGCCAAGGCCCGCGGGGTGCCGGTGGTCTCCGGCCGGCAGATGCTGACCTGGCTGGACGGCCGCAACGGCTCCGCCTTCTCCAAGCTCGCCTGGAGCGGCAACTCGCTCACCTTCGACATCACCGGCGGCACCCGCGGCCTGCGCGCCATGGTGCCGGTGAACTCCGCCTCCGGCACCCTCACCGGGATCTCCAAGCAGGGCCAGGCCGTGCCCTACCGGATCGAGACGATCAAGGGGACGGCGTACGCCTTCTTCGACGGCGCGGTCGGCTCCTACACCGCGACCTACGGGCAGGACACCACCGCGCCCACCGTCACCGGCACCACCCCCGCGGCCGGCGCCACCGGAGTCGCGGTCGGTACCCCCGTGAAGTTCTCCTTCAGCGAGCCGCTCGACCCGGCCACGGTCACCGCCTCGGCGCTCACCCTGAAGACCACCACCGGCGGCACGCCGGTCGCCGGCACCGTCTCCTACGACGCGGCCACCGGCACCGCCGTCCTCACCCCGGGCGCCGACCTGGCGCTGACGACCGGTTACACCGCCACCGTCCAGGGCGTGAAGGACCTGGCCGGCAACACCCTGGCCGCGCCGGTGTCCGTCTCCTTCACCACCGCCGGGGCGCCGCCGAAGACCATCGGGTCGAACGCGGTGGGCACGCTGGTCGACGACACCGACTCCAACCACCTCAACGGCTCCAAGGTGACCACCGGCTCCACCGCCGTCGCGCTCACCTCGCTGAGCGTGCACGTCGGCGGGGTCAGCGCGGCGCCCAACAACCAGCACCAGTTGGCCGTCTACACCGACAACGCCGGCTCGCCCGGCACCCTGGTCACCGCCACCGGCTCCGGCACGCTGACGCCCAACGCCTGGAACTCGCTGCCGGTCTCCGTCACGCTCGCGCCCAACACCAGCTACTGGTTCGTCTACAACAGCAACGGGACGAGCTCGACGGTGAACAACATGCACTACTCGACCGGTCCGGCAGGCTCCGGCGCCTACAGCAACACCGTGGTGCCCTTCGGCACCTGGCCGGCCAGCTTCGGAACCGCCGTCAAGGACAGCCTCGTCTACTCGCTGTACGGCGCGTACTGACGATCCGTCGGCAGGCCCGCCTCCGGGCCGGCCGGCCGCCGCGGGGCGCTTGTGTCACAACTCTGCGACACAAGCGCCCCGCGGCACTTTTGAACCTGTTCAGAAATGCCCCCGGAGGCCTAGAGTCACGGTCACCGTCGCGAGGCCGCCTGCCGGCCGCCGCGTGTTCAGTGACGCTTGAGGGGGACTCATGTCGACACCGTCAGACAGGACACCGCCGCCCGTGCCCGGGAAGGGGCCCGCGGAGGACTCCGAGGTCCGGCCCGCGGCCGACGCTGGGGTCGGGGCCGACGTCGGGGCCGGGTCCAATGTCGGGGCCGGCGCTGACGCCGGGGCAGGGGTTGCTTCCGGGGCAGCCGCCAGGTCCGAGGCGGAGGCCTCGGAGGGGTCGGCTGGGACCGAGGCCGGGCGGGACTCCTCGGTGGGCGGTGGAGCGACCGGGGACGGGGGCTCGTCCGCGGACGGCGGCGATGGAGGTGTGGCGGCCGGCCGCGCCCGTGCCGAACTCCGGAAGGCCGGCCTGCTCGCAGCCGCCGAACCCGACGCCGCTGAACCCGATGCCGCCGGCGCCGTGCCCAGTTCCGGTGTCGCCGCCCCTAGTGGTGCAATGCCCGGTGGTGCAGCGACCGGTGGTGCCGCCCCCGCTGGTGGAGCAACCGCTACGGGAGCCGCGTCCGCCGCTCCCTCGGGGGCGCGCACGGGCTTCGCTCCTCCGGGCGGTGCGGCATCCCGGCAGCCGCCCGTCCCCGGTCCTCGGCCCGGCGCCTGGCCCGGTGCGGGCCCGGCCGGACCGGGGGTGTGGAAGCCGCCGGCACCGCCGCCGGACCCGGAGTGGATCGTCGCGACGGCGCCCGTCCGGCCCGCCCTGCCGGGGTTCCGGGTGCTGGCCGGCGGCCTGGCCTCCGGTCTGCTCGCCGCGGCCCTGCTGACCGAGGGGCTCGGCGTCAACGTGCTGCTGTGGGCCCTGATCGGCGCGGTCGCCGCCGGACTGGCCGCTGCCGCCGCAGGACGCCGGGTCCGGCCGTGGACGGTCGTGTGGACGGTCGCCGCCCTGGTGCTGCTGCTCGTACCGGCTCTGGTGGAGGCCTCCTGGCCGGTCGTCCTGGCGCTGCTCGCCGCCGCCGGTGCTGGCTCGCTGGCCCTGCACGGCGGCAAACGCTGGCCCGGCGTGCTGCTCGGCCCGATCGGCATCTGGCCGCACCTGATCCCCGGCCTCGGCTGGGCCCTCCTCTCGCTGCGCAACCGGCAGTACCCGGCCAGGGCCCGGGTGGTGTCCATCGTCAAGGCCGCAGGCGTGTCCCTGGCGCTGCTCGTGGTCTTCGGTGCCCTGTTCGCCAGCGCCGACGCCGCGGTGGCGGAGCTCCTCGGCGACCTCGCACCCAGCGTGGACACCGACGACCTGCCGATGCAGGTCCTGCTCTTCCTGGCCGGCCTGCTGGTCGCCCTGGCCGCAGCGCACACCGCAGCCGGGCCGCGCCGCTTCGACCGCCTCCCCGTCAAGCCGGGCCGTGCACGCGGACGGCTGGAGTGGGCGGTACCGCTGGTGGCCCTCAACCTGCTGTTCGGCGCGTTCGTGGCCGTCCAGGCCGTGGTCTTCGTCGGCGGCTACGAGTCGGTGATGCGCAAGCCCGGCATGATCCCGGCCGAGTACGCCCGACAGGGCTTCTGGCAACTGCTGATCGTCACCCTGCTGGTGCTGGTCGTGCTCGCCCTGGCCGGCCGGTGGGCGCCGCGGTCCACCCCGCGCGACCGGGCCATGGCCAAGACGCTGCTCGCACTGCTCTGCAGCCTGACGATGGTCGTGGTCGCCTCGGCGCTGTACCGGATGCACCGCTACGTGGACAACTTCGGTCTGACCCGCCTGCGGATCTCGGTGGCCACGGTGGAGATCTGGCTGGGCGTCGTCCTGCTGCTGGTGCTCGTCGGCGGCATCCTCGCGTCCAGCCGGTGGCTGCCGCGCGCCGTGGTGCTGAGCGCCGTCGCCACCACCGCGGTCTTCGGTCTGATCAGCCCGGACGCGATGATCGCCGAGCAGAACGTCCACCGCTACGAGCAGACCGGCAGGATCGACGTCGGCTACCTCCGGGACCTCTCCGCCGATGCCGTGCCCGCCCTGGACCGGTTGCCGCAGGACCAGCGCATCTGCGCCCTGCAGAAGATCGCCCAGGACCTCGGCGACGATCAACTTCCCTGGTACGCCACCAGTCTGGCCGAGGCCCGGGCCCGCGAGATCCTGCGGGACCGCCCGGTGCCGCTGATGAACGGCTCCTGCGGCAGGATCGGCGTTCGCCTGGGAAGCTCGTACTCGGGCGGCTACGAGTACTGACGGTCCGACCGCTCTCGGCGTGGGGTGCCGGGGGCGGTCCGACCGGGTCGCGGTGCGGTGGCAGGGCAGGCATGCCCCGCCACCGCACGGTGCGTCAGAGTGCCACGCCGGCCGCCCCTTCCGACGGCAGGTCGCTCGCCTTCGCCTTCACCACGAACAGCGCCACCAGCAGGGCGACCACGGCCAGCGACGCGCCCACGATGAACGCCTGGCCGATGCCGTGCGCCAGCGTCTCGCTGTAGGCGGCACTGCCCACCGGGAACTCGTGGGTCTTCTGGAAGTACTGCGCCTGCTCGGGAGTGGCGCTCTGCAGGAAGCCCGGCACCAGGTCGGTGGCCTTGGACTTGGCCGCGCTGCTGAACACCGTGGTGAGGATCGACAGACCCAGCGCGCCGCCGATCTGCTGCACCGAGTTGAGCAGACCGGAGGCCGCACCCGTCTCGTGGTTCGGCACACCGGACACCGCGATCAGCATCACCGGGACGAAGATCAGGCCCATGCCGAAGCCGAACACCACCGTCGGACCGAGGATGCCGTCCACATAGCCGCTGTCCGCCTTGAGCTGGGTCAGCCAGCCGAGGCCGACCGTGACCAGGGCGGCGCCGCCCGCCATGAAGACCTTCGGGCCGAGCTTCGCCTGGAACGCCGAGGCGATCTGGGCGGCCACGATGATCGCGGCGCTGATCGGCAGGAACGCCACACCGGCCTTGAGCGGGCTGTAGTGGATGACCGTCTGCGCGAAGATCGTGATGTAGAAGAAGATGCCGAACATCGCCGCGGCGAGGCAGAGCATCATGATCAGGCCGCCGGTGCGGTTGCGGTTCCGGAACAGGTGCAGCGGCGTGATCGGCTGCGCCGTCCGGCGCTCGATGACCGTGAAGGCGAGCACCAGCACCACGCCGACGGCGAAGGAGCCCAACGTGAGGGGGTCGCTCCAGCCGTCCGAGGCGGCCCGGATGAAGCCGTAGACCAGGGCGACCAGGCCGAACGTCGAGGTGAGGGCGCCGGGCAGGTCGAACCGGCCGTCCGTACGCTCCGACTCGTTGATGTACATCGGTGCGGCGATCGCGATGAGCACGGCGATCGGCACGTTGACGAAGAACACCCAGCGCCAGTCGAGGTATTCGGTGAGCAGACCGCCGGCCAGCAGGCCGATCGCGGCACCGGAGCCGGCGACGGCCGAGAAGACGCCGAAGGCGCGGTTGCGTTCGGGGCCCTCCTCGAAGTTGCTGGCGATCAGTGCGAAGGCGGTCGGTGAGCAGATGGCGCCGCCGAGGCCCTGCAGGGCGCGTGCGGCGAGCAGCATGGTCGAGTCCTGCGCGAAGCCGCCGAGCAGCGAGGCGAAGCCGAAGAGCAGGGTGCCGACGATGAAGACCCGGCGCCGGCCGAGGATGTCGCCGAGCCGGCCGCCGAGCAGGAGCAGGCCGCCGAAGGCCAGCGTGTAGGCGTTGATCACCCAGGAGAGGGTGGTGTCGGAGAAGCCGAGGTCGTTCTTGATGTGCGGCAGCGCGATGTTCACGATCGTCGCGTCCAGCACGACCATCAGCTGGGTCGCCGCGATGACGGCGAGGGTGATGCCCTTGCGCGGGGTGCGCCCCGCCTTCGGTGGTGCCGGTGTGCCGACGGTGTCGGAGATTGCCACTGAAATGCCCCCTGTTGATCCTGCACCGTGGGGTGGTGCCGGAGTACTGCGCCCGTGACGTGCGCGATTGTGCGACCGCGCACGGCCGGTGGCAGCGCACGGACACTGTGAAGGAACGGAGTCGTTCACTATCATGTGGACGATATCCGGTAGGGGATTGTGAACGCAAGCGTTCTCTAGGGTGGTGACGATGGATCAGTTGGTACGGCGTCAGACGTCGGTCGGACCGTCGGGCGCGGTGGTCGCCAGGTGCGCGCCACCGGCCCCCGTCGGCGTGACACGGGCCGTACCGCTGCAGGCCGGCGCGGACGCCCCGGAGGGGCCCGCCGAGCCGGTCGAGGACGAGCCGGAGCCGTCCGGCGGACCTGCGGCACCGGTCGCGGCCCGGCGGCGGGGCCGCGCCCTGGAGGCCGCGATCTTCGAGGCGACCCTCGAACTCCTCACGTCCGGCGGCTTCGCCCGGCTGACCATGGAGGGCGTCGCCGGCGCGGCGCAGACCGGCAAGGCCGCGCTCTACCGCCGCTGGACGTCCAAGGCGGATCTGGTCGTGCACGCCCTGGGGGCTACTCTGCCACCCCCCGTGGGCATCCCCGACCTCGGGTCGGTCCGCGCCGAGTTGGTGCAGCTCATGGCCGGGTTCGGCATGATCATGGGCTCGCCCGCGGGCACCGCCATCCGTGTCCTGATGGCCGAGCTCGACCACGAACAGGCGGTCGCCTTCAAGGACTTCCTCGACGACCGGGTCATGCGGCCGGCCAACGAGGCGCTCCTCGACATCCTCGGCCGCGGCGAGCGCCGCGGCGACGTCCGCCCCGGCGCGGCCACCCCGATCGTCGCCGACGTGGCCCCCGCGATGCTGTTCTACCGGGCCAAGGTCGGTGGGGGCGTGGTCGACGACGCCTTCTGCCGCGAGCTCGTCGACCAGGTGCTCATGCCGATGGTGCGCGCCCGGTAGTGCGCGCCCGGGCGCACAGTCCGTGAGGCCGCGGGGGCGCCGGAGCGTCCAGAGCGTCCGGGGTGTCGGGGGTGTCAGGGGCGTCCGGGGCGTCCGGGGCGTCCGGAGCGGTTCCGGCGGGGACGTAGGCTGGTGCTGCCGGCGCGACACGAATGGACCAGCCATGCCCTACGACCCCCCGACCCACTCGGTCGAGCGATCGCTGCGCCGGTCCGGAGCCGGCGTCGTCGTCGGGCTCGACGAGGTCGGACGCGGGGCCTGGGCCGGCCCGGTGACCGTCGGCGCCGCCGTCACCGGGCTGCGCCGCCCGCCGGAGGGCCTCACCGACTCCAAGCTGCTCACCGTGAAGCGCCGCGAGGCGCTCGCCCCGGTGCTCGCCGACTGGGTCACCGCCTACGCGCTGGGTCATGCCTCCCCGCAGGAGTGCGACGAACTCGGCATGACCGCCGCACTGCGACTGGCCGCCGAGCGCGCCCTGGCGGCGCTCCCGGTCCGGCCGGACGCCGTGATCCTCGACGGCAAGCACGACTACCTCGGCGGCCCCTGGCGGGTCCGCACGGTGATCAAGGGCGACCAGTCGTGTGTCTGTGTCTCCGCCGCGTCCGTCCTGGCCAAGGTGGAGCGGGACCGGATGATGGCTGAGCTCGGCGCCGACCACCCCGCGTACGGCTTCGAGGGCAACGCCGGATACCCCTCGCCGGTGCACCGCGCGGCGCTGGAGGAGTTCGGGCCGACCTCGGAGCACCGGCTGTCCTGGGCTTATCTCGACGCCCTGCCGCAGTGGCGCCACCTCAAGCGCGGCCGCCTCGCGGAACCCGTGGACGAGCAGCTCTCACTGGGTTTCTGACGGTTCGTCTGATCTTCCGACGGCTCGCCGGAGCCGCGTAAGGTGCCCAACAGGTGGGGCGCCCGTGCGCATCCGGCCGGCATTTGATAGACATCCGGGTATGCCTGTCTTCCCCGAGGAGCCGGAGATTCACGAGAGTATCCCGGGCCCCGGCGTTCCCTTCCCCCACAAGTCGGACGCATCCAGCCCCCGTACGCCTTCCGCCAACCCCGCCGCTTCGGGCCTCGTGCCCGGTCCGCGACCCGCGCCGCCCCGTCCGGCGCCTCCCCGCCCGGCCTCGTCCGGAGTCGGCGCCACCCCGGGGCCGCGCCCCGGTCCGAAGCCCGCCGCGGGCCCCCGCCGTTCGTCCCCCACCGTCCGGCTCGTTCCCGCCGGTCCGCAGGCCGCACTCGAGTGCGCCGACGAGACGGTGGACCAGCTGCTCGAGTCCGGCCGCCCTCCCGGCGACATCCTGGTGCTGACGGTCGGCGAGTCCCACCCGTGGCAGCAGCACGAGCTGTCCTTCGGCGAGGAGCGCTACTGGGCGCAGCTCGCCGAGGCCGGTGACGTGTTCTACGCGGACGCCGCCACCGGTCGTCCGCTCCGCCGAGACGTGGTGGTGCTGGTGGCGAACGCCTCCGGCTCCAACCGCATCGCCGGCGCCGCGGTGCGCGCCGCCGAGCGTGCGGGCTCGCTACTGGTGGTCTGCGGCGGCACCGAGGCCGTCGCATCGCTGTTCCCGGGTGCGGACCGGCCGGTCCCGGCCTGAGCCGTCGCTGTCCGAGCCGTCGCGGTGCCGCCCGCCTTTCCGGCGGGCGGCACCGCGAACGGTCCGTGTACAGCCGTGCCGTGTGAGGGCGCGGTCAGTGCGAGGCTGCGGGGCGCAGTGCTGTCACCGCCGCGACGGGGGAGACCCGTCCGGTCTGCCGGGCCGGCTTCCGCTCATGGCGGGGAGGCAGCTCGGTGACGGTGTGCAGCGGCCCGTCGGCCCATGATCCGGAGTGCGGGTTGCGGCCGCGCCGCCCGTCCCCGAGCGAGTGCCACCCGGCCGGTGTCAGCGTGATGTACGAGCCGCAGCGCAGTCCGTGCAACTCGGCGGCGTCGCGCAGTGCCCACATCCATGCACCGTCCTGGGGTACCCACTCGGGCGAGCCGTCCCGGCAGCGCAGCAGGACCGCGGTGCGGACGGGGGTGGCCAGCCGGAGGTCGTGCGGGATCACCTGCCGGAGGTGTGCCAGGATCGCGTTGCGATGCTGCCACCCGTCGGTGAGGTGCTGCCGGGTGGCGAAGGACGCGGAGGCGACCAGTTGGTGCCTGGCGTCCAGCACGGCGACGACCGTGGTGCCCGGTTGCGGCAGGTGCCGCTGGTGCAGCTCGCGGACGAAGTCGCGCGGGGCTCGCAGCAGCGGTACGCCGGCCTCTGACCAGGCCTTGGGGTCGATACTCCGTCTGGCGGTGGAAGGATCCTGACCGTGGTCTCTGCGGTTGATCACGATCCTCCTTCCGGCCCGCTGGCACGGCGGTGACGTGGGTACGCCGAATACCGGGTCTTGCGACCAGGTGTGGGGTACGGCTCCAATTCTCCCGTCAGATCGGTCCGAGCGGCAATGATGAAATGCCGACCGCCGCCCGAAATTCAGTGTTCTGCCGGATATATTCCGTCTCTCCGGTGCGGCCATTCGCCTGACGGTCGTCCGACGAGTGGTCGAAGTCCGGTTTGCCCCTCGGTGTCCTTGCGGTGAACGGTACTCCTCGTCGGTCCGAGGAGGCGGTGACCGGTGATCGTGGGCCCGCGCGTGAAGGTCAGGCCTGGAGGGCGAGGACCAGGGGCAGCACACCCGTCGCACCGGCGCGCCGCAGCAGCCGGGAGGCGACCGTGACCGTCCAGCCCGAGTCGACCAGGTCGTCCACCAGCAGCACCGGGCCGCCCGTCGAGCCGAGCGTCGCGCCCAGTTCCTCCGGGACGACCAGCGTGCCCGCCAGCGAGTGCAGCCGCTGCGCGCTGTTGGACCGCGGGCCGTGCGGCGGGCGACCCGCCGCGTACTCGATCCGGCCGAGCAGCGGCAGCCGACCCACCGTCGCGATCCGCGCGCCGAGGCTCTCTACCAACTGGGGCCGCGTCGAGGACGACATCGTGACCACGCCGACCGGCCGGGCCAGCCGTCCGCCGTCCGGGCCCTCCGGCCCGGCCCAGCCGCCGGGGCCGCGCGCCCAGTCGGCGAGGACGCTGACGAGCGCGTCCACCACCTCGGGCGGGACGGGGCCGTCCGGCGCCGACTCGGCGAGCAGGGAGCGCAGCCGGGTGCCCCAGCCGATGTCGGAGAGCCGACCGAGTGCCCGGCCGGTCTCCGCCTGTTCCCCGGCGGGAATGCGGCCCTTGAGCTGCACCCCCAGCGCGTCCATCCCGGTCGGCCACAGCCTGCGCGGCTCGAACTCGACGCCGGGCCGGCCGAGCGCGGCCCGGGCTGCGGCCAGGGCCTCCGCCGACACCTCCGGGCCGTGGGCGGGGCCGACGCAGTTGTCGCACCGCCCGCAGGGCGCTGCCTCCGGGTCGTCGAGCTGCCGCCGCAGGAACTCCATCCGGCAGCCGCCGGAGGCCGCGTACTCCCGCATGGCCTGCTGCTCGGCCTCCCGGGCGGCGGCGACCTTCGCGTAGCGCGGCGCGTCGTAGGCCCAGGCCTGGCCAGTCGCCTCCCAGCCGCCGCGGACCTTGCGGACCGCGCCGTCGACGTCGAGCACCTTGAGCATGGTCTCCAGCCGGTTCCGCCGGAGGTCCACCCGGGCCTCCAGGGCCGCGGTGGACAGCGGGCGGTCCGCCTCGGCGAGCGCGTCGATCGTCCGGCGGACCTGCTCCTCCGGCGGGAAGCCCAGTGAGGCGAAGTACCGCCAGATCGCCTCGTCCTCCCGGCCGGGCAGCAGCAGCACCTCGGCCCGGTCGACTCCGCGGCCGGCCCGCCCGACCTGCTGGTAGTAGGCGATCGGTGAGCCGGGGGAGCCCACGTGCACCACGAAGCCCAGATCGGGCTTGTCGAAGCCCATGCCGAGGGCGGACGTCGCCACCAGGGCCTTGACCCGGTTGGCCAGCAGATCCGCCTCGGCGCTGCGGCGTTCGGCGTCCTCCGTCCGGCCGGAGTACGAGGCCACCGGGTAGCCGCGGGAGCGCAGGAACGCCGTCACCTCGTCCGCCGCGGCCACGGTGAGGGTGTAGACGATGCCGGAGCCCGGCAGCTCGGCCAGGTGGTCGGCCAGCCACGCCAGGCGGTGCGCCGGATCGGGCAGTGCGAGCACACCGAGGCTGAGGCTCTCCCGGTCCAGCGGACCGCGCAGCACGAGCGCCGTGCGGTCGACACCCGGGCCGTCGGCACCCTCGGGGGCACCGGTGCCCAACTGCTCCGCCACGTCGGCGGTGACGCGGGCGTTGGCCGTCGCCGTGGTGGCGAGCACCGGCACACCGGGGGCGAGGTCGGCCAGCATGGTGCGCAGCCGGCGGTAGTCCGGCCGGAAGTCGTGGCCCCAGTCGGAGATGCAGTGTGCCTCGTCGACCACGAGCAGACCGGTGGAGGCGGCCAGCTTCGGCAGCACCTGGTCGCGGAAGTCGGGGTTGTTCAGCCGCTCCGGGCTGACCAACAGGATGTCGACGGCCCCGGCCGCGACCTCGGCCTGGATCTCGTCCCACTCCTGCGGGTTGGCGGAGTTGATCGTCCGGGCGTGGATGCCCGCCCGGGAGGCAGAATCCACCTGGTTGCGCATCAGTGCCAGCAGCGGCGAGACGATCACGGTGGGACCGACGCCGCCCGAGCGCAGCAGGGCGGTGGCGATGAAGTAGACGGCCGACTTGCCCCAGCCGGTGCGCTGCACCACCAGTGCCCTTCGGCGGTCGACGACCAGGGCCTCGATGGCCCGCCACTGGTCCTCGCGCAGCACGGCGGACGGCCCGGCGAGCTCGCGCAGCACGGCCTCGGCCCGCTCTCGGACCGCGGCGCGGTCCTGACCGCGGACACCTCCGTCGCCGGTCGTGTCCGCCCGGTCGGCGGCGTGGCCGACCGTGCCTGGGCCGCCGGTGCCGCCGGAGCGGTTCGCCGCGGTGGGCACGTCCGTGGGCTCGGATTCGGGGCGGATGCTGCGCTCGTCCATGGCTTCATGCATACCGCGTGCGACCGACAATGGGCCAATGCGGCGCCGGGCCTGTGGATAACGTGTCATCAGATCGGTTGACAGGAAGGTCAATACCTCCGGAACGGCGAAAATTCCCGGGAAGTGGTCCGCCCGCAACAATCCGGAATCCGGAGTTATCCACAGGCTGCGCGCAGCGGGCAGAAAAGACGGCACGCTTCGGGCCATGAACCACGACGAGCACCGCACTCCGCCCGCCGCGCCCTTCCCGGGCGGGCCGGCCGCCCTCCTGCCCATGCCGATGCGCGGCCCGGCCGACATGGCCGAGATGCTGCCCTACCTGCTGGGGTTCTTCCCCGACGACAGCATCGTCGCCGTCGGCCTGCAGGGCCCCTCGCTCCAACAGGGCGGGGTGGTCCGGGTCGACATCCCCGACAACCCCGCCCAGTGGGGGCCGGTGGCCCACGACACCGCGGCCCTGCTGCTGGAACTCTCCGAGAAGCGCGACCGCCGACCGGACCAGGTCCTGCTCTACCTCGTGCGGGATCCCGCCGGCCCCACTGAGCCCGTCGGTGTCGGTGAGCCCGCAGGTGCCACCGCACCCGCACATCCGGTCGGTCCTTCCGATTCCGCCGATTCCGCCGGTCCGGCCGATCCCGCCGAGGCGAAGAGCGGCGCACCGCCGAGCGGCGCGGCACGCCCGGTCGAGTCGTTGCGCCCGCTCGCCGACAGCCTCGCGGCCGCTTTCCGTGAGGCCGGGGTGGCCGTGAAGGAGTCGCTCTGCGTCTCCGGTGGCCGCTGGTGGTCCTTCCTGTGCAGCCGCCCCGGCTGCTGCGACCCCACCGGGACACCGGTCCGACCGGCCCACCGGCCGAGCGCGATCGCCGCGGCGGCGGCCTTCGCAGGTCTGGCCCCGCGCGGCAGCCGGCGGTCCATGGTGGCCGGGCTGGCCCCGGTCGGGCCGCCGACCGCGGACATCCAGCGCCAGGAGATCGAACGGGCCGGGCCCGGCTTCCTCCGCGAGCTCGCCTCGGGCCGAGCGGCCGCGGTCGAACGGACGGGCACCCTCATCACGGAGGTGATGGCCGAGTTCCGCGACGGCGCACGGGAAGTCGACCCCCAGCGGGTCGCCCGGCTGCTGCTCGGCCTGCAGGACAAGCTGGGCCGCGACCGCGGAGCCGAGTTCGCCGAGCCGGACGAGTTGGCCGTCGCCCAGCGCGTGTGGCGGTTCCTCGTCCAGCGCTGCGTCAGCCCGTTCGAACACCTCGCCGCGCCGCCGCTCACCCTGCTCGCCTGGACGGCCTGGATCGCCGGCGACACCGCCACCGCCCGGATCATGCTGTCGCGGGCGCTGGAGGTGGACTCGCGCTACACCCTGGCCCACCTGCTGTACGAGTCGATCAACGGCGGCCTCGCACCGGAGCGGCTCCTGGAGAGTGTCCGCGACCAGCGCGCCGGCCGCATCGCCGCCCGGCCCCGGGGCTCCCGGCCCACGGCGACCTCCGGCGGCGTCGGGCGGGACCTCGCGCCCCAGGGGCCGGCCCTTGCTCCCGCACCTGCCGCACCCGCGGCGGAGCCGTCGGCGCCGCCCACCACGGCGGAGAGCAGGGGAACTCCGGAATCGCCCCCCGCGGCCACCGGGCCGACGAATGACGCGGTCGGCGAGCCGCCTCCCGGCCAGGGCGCGGGCGGCTCGGACGAGGGCGGCCAAGGCGAGGGCGACTCGAACGGCGGAGGCCAGGGCGGCCGGGCTCCTGGGCGGCCTCCCGCCCCGGGCAGGGCCACCCTGCGCGATCACCGCACGGTCGGTCGCGGTGGCGCCTCGGCACCCCGGCCTGCGGCCCCCGGCACCCCCGCGGGCACCAGGCCGCGGTCGACGCTGCCCCGCCCGGTCGGGCCGACCCGCGGCACGCCGGGGCCGGGCGCCCGGCAGGTCCACGACCGTACGGCCGGCCCACTGCGCGCTCATCGGCCGGGCGATGGCTGAGATGCTCCGCCGCCCTGGCAGGGTCGCCCCGCTGCTACGCCTCGCCGCGCGCCATCCGGACCAGGCGGTCGAGCACCACTCGGCCGCTCACCCGGAGCGCGTCGTGCTCCCACTCGTTGGTCAGCCAGAAGCGCAGGTTGCCCACGGTCTGAGCGGTCTCCAGCGAGTCGGCGGTGTCCACGTACATGTCGTCGAAGTACACGGCCGCGAACACCGGCACCTCGTTGGCGGCCAGCCGCTCGGGGGAGTACAGGTCGGGCCAGTCGCGGCGCTCCGCGAGCAGCTGCGCCGTCTCGCGCAGCGGCTGCAGCGCCGGGTCGGTCTCGAACATCCAGGGGTAGATCATCTCGCCGGTGAGCAGGACCGGGGCGTCCGTTCCCAGGGCGGCCTCGGCGTCGAAGGCCGGGAACTCCTTGCGGACGCGCTCGGCGGCCCACCCGGTGCCCGCCGGGTCCACCGAGCGCTGGCCGTAGATCGACTCGTGCAGGACGGCGTACATCGGGTTCTGCGCGAAGGAGAGCTGGGCCTGGGCTTCGGCGAGGAAGGTGTCGGACAGCTCCGGGCCGTCCTCGCCCTCCACCCAGGCCTCCTCCAGCAGGTAGTGCAGCGCGCCCGAGCCCGATCCGCCACCGAGCATCAGGCCCAGTGCCTGGAAGGCCCGCACGGTCAGCAGACCACCGCTCGGCAGCTGGGCAGGCCGCTGCGTGAGGTGCGCCGCGATCCGGCGGACGGCGGCCACGTCCTGCGGGTAGCGGGCGTAGTGCGCCGCGTTCTTCGCCGCCACTCGCGGGTAGGCCGCCCGGTAGACGTCGTCCGCCGAGGCACGCAGGCCGGCCAGACCGCCGGTGACGAACGCCTCCCGCAGCCCCTCCGGGGCCAGCGACAGATAGGTCAGCGTGCAGAAACCGCCGAAGCTCTGGCCGAGGAGGCTCCACTTGCCCTCGTCGCCGAGCAGCAGACGGCGGATCAGCTCGGCGTCCCGAACGATCGAGTCGGCCCGGAAGTGAGCCAGGTAGTCGGCCTGCTCGGCCGGTCCGCCGCGGCGGACCAGGGTCTGCCGATTGGCCGGCGTGGAGCGTCCGGTGCCGCGCTGGTCCAGGAGCAGCACCCGGTAGTCGTCGAGGGCGCGGTTCAGCCAGTCGTCGCGTCCCAGCGGCCGCCCGGCCTTGCCGCCCGGCCCGCCCTGCAGGTAGAGCAGCCACGGCAGGTCGTCGTGCTCCCGGCCGGACGCCACGACCTCCCGGGCGTAGACCTCGATGCGCTCGCCCTCCGGCCGCTGGTGGTCGAGCGGCACCCGGAAGACGTGGTCCGTGGTGACGATTCCGGGCAGTCGGCCGACGGTGGACATGGAGCTCCTCGGTACGTGCTGGTCGCAGGCGCGATGCGACGCGCGTCAACCATGTTCCGGGTGCGGGCGCCGCCGAACCGCACCGTATCCTGGCGGCGGACAGGAGCCGATAGGGGAGGGCCATCGACGTGGCCGCGCCGCCGTCGGCAGCCGGGCCGGACAGCGTCGATGGGGGCGACGTGGCCGGTCGGAGGGTCGCACCTCGCCTGCGCGCCATTGCCGCCGCGCCGGTCGGCGTGACCTGTGGCAGGTGCAGGACGTTCACCCAGGGGGCGCGGGCGGCACTGTCCGCCCGCAGGCCCTGCACCGAGTCGATGCGCACCGCACCACCACCGGTGCGCTCACGCCCGCACGGGCGGCCCGTCCGGGCAGAGAGCACCGCCGGACACGGCCGCACCGGAAGCGGCACGGCCCGACCTGCTCCCACCGATCCACCTGCCGCACCGGCAGAGCAGCACAGACCGCGAACGAGCATGCTCGCGGTCGACCGGCCCAGCAGCAGCCGGCCGACCGAGGGGAGGAGAGTCCGGTGACCGTCTCCAGGCCACCAGAGCCGGCCGCACCGCCGCCACCGGCCGATGCGCCGACCCCGGCGCCCGGCACAGCCCCGGCAGCTTCGGCCGCCTCGGCGCCGACGGTGCCGCCGGTGCCCTTGGCCTCCCCGATGCCGGCCCAGCCATCGGTGCCACCGCTCCCTCCCCTTCCCTCCGCGCCACCCGCCGGGCTACCGCCCCACGGGCGGTCGAGCGCCGTCCCCGTGCCCCCGGCACCGCAGAGCGCCGCCATGCCGTCCGCACCACCTGGACCACCCGGACCCACGGCGCCACCCGCACCTGCCGCACCGCCCGCCCCGGCGACGCCCCCAAGGCACGGCGCGCCCGTTGCTGGTGCGGCCACCGGCACACCCGCCGTCGGCCACCCCGGCGGCAGACCGCCGATGGGCCCCCCGCCTACCCGGACCTCTCCTCACGGAGTCCCGGTCCCTCCGTCCACCCAGACCCCGCCGTACGGGGTTCCCACACAGCCCTACGGGGTTCCCACACCGCCCTCCGGCGTGCCGACCCCGTCCCACGGGGCCGGGACGCCGCCGTACGGGGTACCGCTGCCGCCCACCGGTGGTCCGGTCGGCGCCCCCGGCGGCCAGCCCAGGCCGCCGGCACCGCCCCGCGCACAGACCGCCGCCGCCGCGCACGACCTGCTCCTCTGCGTGGCGGCACCGGCCATGGCCGCGTCCGGCGGGGACGGCCAGCTGCGGGGCCAGGGGCTGCAGGGCTTCTACCGCTCCGGCGTCCGCACCCTGGCCCGCATGGAGCTCCGGCTCGGCGGCATCGAGCCGATGCCCCTCCAGGGCGCGCTCACCTCGGCCGCCGAGGCCCGCTTCGTCGGCAGCGTCCGCATCCCCGGCGACCCCGATCCCGACCCGGCGCTCACCGTGGAGCGGCTGCGCCATGCGGACGGGACGGAAACGGTCACCGTCCGCAACGCCGGCGGCCGGCCCGCCCGCCTTCCGCTGGAGATCACGTTCGGCACCGATCTCGGCCTGCTCGGCGAGATCGCCGCCGGTCAGCGCAGCGCCGACCTGCCGAGCCAGGTGCAGTCGGCCGGTCTGCGCTGGGCCGGCCTCGGCCGCAGCGCAACGGTGTCGGCGCGGCCCACCCCGCACGCCGTACTGGCCGGCGCGGGCGTGCTCCGCTGGGATTTGGAGGTGCAGCCGGGCGCACGCTGGTCGGTCGATCTGCAGACCGCCCTGGAGAGCTACCCGTCCGCGGGCCGCCCGCCCACGGGACGCGGCCAGGGTGTCCCGCTTCCCTGGTCCGAGCCGGAGATCCGCAGCGACGACGCCCGAGCGCAGCGCCTGGTCCCTGCCTCACTCGATGCGCTGGGCGCCCTGCTGCTCGCGGACGCGGACCGTCCGACCGACCTGTACGCCGCCTCCGGCGCGCCGTGGCGGTTCGGTCTCACCGCAGCCGACGCCCTGTGGGCCGCCCGCTGGACACTGCCGTTCGGCACCCGGCTGGCCGCGGGGACACTGCGCGCCCTGGCGCGCCGTCAGCAAGCCGGCCGCCAGCCCGGTCCAGGCGCCGCGCCGCCGACCGGCGGCCCGGCCGTGGGCCCGCAGGAAGGGTTGATCCCCGGCCCGATGCGGCACGGCGGTCCCGAACTGCCGCCGATCTGCACCACCACCGAGGCCACCCTGCTGTTCGTCACCGTTCTGGCGGAGGCCTGGCGTTGGGGTCTGCCGAGAGCCGAGGTGATAGAGCTCCTGCCGGCGGTCGAGCGCGCCCTGGCGGCGCTCCGCGCCTCCGTGGCCGAGGGCCCGGACGGACCGGAGGGATTCGTCGTCGACCTCAGCCGCGCCCCCGAGGATCGGTCGAGCCGTTCCGCGGTGGCCCGCTGCGAGGTACAGGCGCAGGCGTACCGCGCGGCCCTGCACGGCGCGGAACTGCTCGCGGCCTTCGCCCGGCCCGGCGCGGCCGAGTGGCTGAGCTGGGCGGCGGCGCTCCGGGAACGCTTCCGGGAGCGGTTCTGGATCGACGACCTGGCGGGCGGCCGACCCGCGGCGGCCCTGCTCGGCGGCGGCCGGACGGTCCCGGCGGTCGCCTCCTCCCTGGTACACCTGCTCGACGTCGGCCTCTCCCGCGAGGGCAGGCTGCACGAGGGCCTGCTCGACCGGGAGCAGACCAGGCTTCTCGCCCAGCGCCTCACCACTCAGGAACTGGACTGCGGGTGGGGTCTGCGGACGCTCAGCGCCAAGTCGCCCCGGTTCAACCCGCTGGGCCACCGCAGCGGCGCCGTTCGGGTGCACGAGACAACGCTCGCAGTGGGCGGCCTCGCCGACGCGGGCTTCGAACGCGAGGCGGATCTGCTGCTGGAGGGCCTGCTGGGTGCTGCCGAGCACTTCGACGGCCGGCTGCCCGAGATGTACGCGGGCGAGCAGCGGGTGACGGGCTGCCCACCGGTGCCCCACCCCGCGGCCTGTCGGCCGGCGGCACTGTCCGCGGCGGCCGGTGTCCACCTCGTGCTGGCGATGGCCGGAATCCGGCCGGACGTGCCCGGCGGCAGGGTGGTGGTGCGCCCCGCCTCCAGCACGCCGCTGGGCGAACTGCAGCTCACCGGACTGCGGGTGGCGGGCGAGCCGTTCTCCGCCCGGGTCAGCCGGATCGGTGTGGCCGTCGTCGAGGAGGCCCCACCCCAGCTGCAGCTCGGCGCGGGCTGACGCGCCCGTCGGGCCGTCACCCCACCATCACCCCAACGCCGCACCACGCCGCACCACGCCGCCCAACCCCGCACCGCACCGCGCCGGACCGGCCCCTCCTCCGGCGCGGTGCCGCGGCCGATGACGGGCCGCACCCGGCCGGCCGACCGGCCCGGGTCTGTAGGCACTCTGTGTTTATCGTCAGAGAGACGACTATCATCATCGCCATGACGCGCTATGACCCGTCGGCCTTCCCCCCGTTCGCCGTCACCGTCGACCTGGTGGTTCTGACGGTCCGGGACCACGAGCTGTGCGCGCTGCTGGTCCGACGGGGCGAGCCGCCGTTCCAGGGGTACTGGGCCCTGCCCGGCGGCTTCGTGCGCCCGGACGAGGGTCTCGCCGAGGCGGCCTCCCGCGAACTCGCGGAGGAGACCGGCCTCCGGGCGTCCGCGCCCGGCCAGTCCGCGGCCGGCGTGCACCTGGAGCAGCTCGCGACCTACGGGCACCCGCAGCGGGACCCACGCATGCGCGTGGTCAGCGTCGCCCACCTCGTCCTGGCGCCCGACCTGCCCACCCCGCGTCCTGGCGGCGACGCCAGCAGCGCGCGCTGGGCCCCCGTTCACGAACTGCTGAACGACGGTCCCGCGGACGGCGTCCCGCTGGCCTTCGACCACGGCCAGATCCTCGGCGACGGCGTCGAACGCGCCCGCTCAAAGATCGAGTACTCCTCGCTGGCGACCGCCTTCTGCCCGCCCGAGTTCACGGTCGGGGAGCTGCGCCGCGTCTACGAGGCGGTGTGGGGCGTGGTGCTCGACCCGCGGAACTTCCACCGCAAGGTCACCGGCACCCCCGGCTTCCTGCTCCCGTCCGGCGGTACGACGACCCGGCAGGGTGGCCGCCCCGCCCAACTGTTCACCGCCGGTGGCGCGACCGTCCTCAACCCGCCGATGCTCCGCCCCGAGGCCTGACCGCCCGAGGCCTGACCGACCCGCGAGCACGGCCCACGATCCAGGCCCAGGGCCGGGACCCCGGCCTGCACGCCTCGCTCCGAACCCGCACTGACGATCGGTCAGCAGCCCCATCCCGTCACCTGATCGAGTGGGGTCGGCAGGCGCGCTCCCCACTGGCATCCGCAATGCCCGGATTCCTCCCCGCCGGGGCCTAGTGTGCTGGCGCGGGCACGCGGAGCGCCGCGCTCCCCACGGCCGGCGCCACCCGGTCGGCCGAGGCATGGGAGCAGCAGGCAGCGATGATCCAGATCACCGGACTGACCAAGGTCCACCGGCGGAACGGACCGCCGGCGCTGCTGGACCTGACCTTCGACACCCGTCCGGGCACGGTCACCGCCCTGCTCGGCGACGAGGGCGCGGGCAAGACCACTGCGATCCGCCTCATGGTCGAACTCGAACGCGGCCGCGGCGCGGCCCTGTTCGACGGCCGCACCTACCGCAGGCTGCACCGCCCCGAGACCTTGGTCGGCCTGCTGCCGGACACCGGAGCCGCCTGTCCCGGCCACCCCGGACGGAGGGCGGCCGACCATCTGCGGATGCTCGCCGCCGCGATCGGCGTACCGCCGCGCCGCGCCGACGACCTGCTGGAGCAGACCCGGCTCGCCGGAGTCGCCGGCCACCGGCTGCGCACCTTCTCCCCGGGCATGAACCGGCGGCTCGCCCTGGCCACGGCACTGCTCGGTGATCCCCGGGCGCTGCTGCTGGACGCCCCGACGGCCGGCCTCTCACCGCGCGGCACCGAGTGGCTGCACTCCTTCCTCCGCTCCTTCGCCGCCGCGGGCGGCACGGTGCTGCTCACCACCCGCTCCCCGCAGGAGGCCGGCGCACTCGCCGACCGGGTGATCACCCTGGTGCGGGGACGCCAGGCGGCCGATCAGGGTGCGGCGGAATTCCGCGGCACCCGGCTCCGTCCCGAGGTGGTGGTCCGCGGCCCTCAGATGGCCCGGCTCGCCGACCTGCTCCTCGCCCGGGGCGCACGGGTCCGCCCGGACGGCCGGTCGGCCATCGCGGTCGGCGGCCTCGTCCGCGCCGAGATCGGCGAACTCGCCCACCGGCACGGCATCCTGCTCCACGAGCTCGCGGACCGGGCGGTCGGACGGCCGCTGCCGCACCCCGTCCTGCCCGCCGGCTCCGGCCGCTCGGGCGAGGTCGTCCGGCTGCACCGCACCCCGTTCCCGCACACCCCGATGCCGCATGCCCCGGCACCTCCTTCCCCTGCGGACGGCGTGCCGACGACCGCCCGGCACCGTCCGGGCGGACTGCCCACCGTCGGCGCCCCGACCGTCGGCTCCCGCACCACCCCACTGCGGTCCGTGCCGGCACCGTCCCCGTTCGCGCCTGTGCCTGCGGCCACGCCGACCCGGTCCGGCCGGCCACCCGAGGAGGATCCGCCGACCAGGCCACTCCCTCCCGTGGTCGCCTCCTCCCCGGTCCCGTCCGTCCCGTCCGTCCCGCAGGTGCGGCCGGAGCCCGGCCTCCCCGCACGGACGGCGCCCGGCACACACCCGAACCCCGACCCGAGTCGTAGCCCCGAGCCGGACCTGCTCCCCGACCGGAGCTGTAGCCCCCGCATGGGCACAGACCCCGAGTCGGGCCCGAACCCGCCCTCCCGCCCGTCGGCCGACGGGGAGTACCACCGGAGCGAGGCCCCGTGAACGCACCGCCGTACCACGCACTGCCGTACCACGCGCTGTCGTACGAGGTACGGCGCCTGCGCGGCCTGCGGTCGACCTGGCTGATCGCGGCCGCCGTCCTGCTCGCGGGCGCGGCGGTGGCCGCCGTCACGGTCCGGCAGCAACCGGAGGGCCCGCTGTCGGCGGCGGCCGCGCTGCGGGCGGTCGCCGCCGTCGTCCCGGTCCTGCCGCTGCCGGTGGCGGCGCTCGGGGCGTGCCTGCTCGGCGCGCTCTCGTACGCGCACGAGGCCGTCCACCCCGGGCTGCCGGCCTCCCGGGTCACGCTGTCGCGTCGGGTGGCGCTGCTGCTGGCCAAGTTGCTGGTGCTCGCCGGAGCCGTACTGCTGCTGACCGCCGCCGTCGTCGTCGTGAATGCCGCAGTGGTGTGGCTGGCCCTGCCCGCGGGCGTGGACGCCGGCGCACTTCTCCCGCACGCGACCCCGGCCGGCGACGCACTCCAGGCGGTCCGCACCGCCCAGGCCCTGCACACGGCCGCCGCGGCCGCCCGCCCGCTGGGGCTGTTCGCCGCCCTGGTGGTGCTGGCCGCGTGGGTCGGCCTGGTCGCCACCTCCCTGGTGCGGCAGGCGACGGCCGGTCTGGTGCTGGTAGGGGCGCTCGCCGTGCCGGGGGAGCTCTTCGCGGGCCTGCTGCTGCGCCGGACGGGCCCCGGTGGGCCTGCCCTGCTGCCTGCCGTCCGGGACCTGGAGACGCTGCTGCCGCTGCACAGCGGGCTGGAGCGGCTGCATGTCCGCGACGGGCGGGCCGTGGCCGACGTCCTGCAGCTGCCGCTCCCGTTGCTGCTCGCGCTGCTGCTGGTGCCGCCCGCGCTGGGGCTGGGGGCGGCCGTCGCCGTCCAGCTCAGGCGTCGTGAGCTGTGAGGATCCGTCCTCCGCCGGCCGGCGGAGGTGCAACAGGAGGTGTCCAAGTGATCGGAAGTGGACGGTCTGCCTGATAAGAAGTCAATGATCCAGCCGCAGACGATCACCCTTTCGTGTGCTTTTCACGAGAATCCTCAAGCCGGGTGGGGCGATCGCCGACAAAGGAACGTGTGAGTACCCTTGCGCACCCCGCCATGACCACCGCCCGTTCGGCCGACCCGATCGCCGCCGCCGACCTCGACCGCTTCCCCTACGCCGAACGGCCCGTCCCGCCCGCCCCCCGCTGGGAGGGCGCCGAGTCCGACCTCGCCCGGGCCGGCCGCAAGACCACCAGCAGCCGCGGTCGCGGCCTGCACGGCCAGCTGGTCCAGCAGCTCGGTCAGATGATCGTCGCCGGTGACCTCGGTGCCGACCGCCCGCTCGTCCCGGAGGAGATCGGCCAGCGGTTCGAGGTGTCCCGCACCGTCGTCCGCGAGTCCCTGCGCGTGCTGGAGGCCAAGGGCCTGGTCAGCGCCCGGCCGAACGTCGGCACCCGGGTCCGCCCGGTCAGCGACTGGAACCTCCTCGACCCGGACATCATCGAGTGGCGCGCCTTCGGCCCCCAGCGCGACGAGCAGCGCCGCGAGCTGTTCGAGCTGCGCTGGGCGATCGAGCCGCTGGCCGCCCGACTCGCCGCCGGCCACGGCCGCGAGGACGTCCAGCACCGGCTGGTCGAGCTGACCGAGATCATGGCGCACGCCGCCACCCAGGGTGACGGGCTCGGCTACGCCAGGGCCGACGCCGAGCTGCACGGCCTGCTGCTGCAGATGGCCGGTAACCGCATGCTGGAGCACCTGTCCGGCATCGTCTCCTGTGCCCTGCAGGTCTCCGGCGGTCCCGGCTCGACCTGCGAGCGTCCTTCGGACGCAGCGATCAGCCTGCACGTCCGCCTGGTCGACGCCCTCGGCACCGGTGACGGCACCGCCGCCGAGACGGCGATCCGGGCGCTGCTCACCGTCCATCCCGACATCGAGCACGCCGTCCCGGCCCCGCGCGAGCACTGAGCGCGAGCCGCTGAGCGCGAGTGGGGGTACCGTGCGCGAGGTCCGTGCGCGAGTCCGTGCGCGCGGCCGAGCGACGAGCCCGGCCTCGCGCAGCCGCCCCGGACAGCCTCCGGACGGCCTACGGACGGCCTACGGACGGTTTCCGAAAAGCCTTCGGACGGCCTTCGCACAACGCCCGCAGGACCCCTCCGGCCCCGCCGCCGCACGGCCCCTCCTACCGCCGCCGACCCGTCCCCCCGGGCGTCCGGAGGGCCGTGCCGCCCGGCGGGCGAGGGGGCCGGCGGAGGTTCCGCCGGCGGTGTGACCCGCGCCACGAACGGGATGCGTAACACTTGAGGGGTGGCAGCGATGTGTACGGAGCGGAAGCAGCTCCGGAATACCACCACCATGTCAGAATGCTGTGTTGGTCTGCGGCGCTGCTGCCGTCCCGCAAACCCAGTCCTCGTCCTCAAGTCCGAGCCGGTCGGAGCCGACCTCGCACGTGATCGTGCGTGATCGTCTTCCGTCCTCTCGTACGGTCGGGTACGGGTTCGAGTCCACTCATCGTCCGAGAGGTTGTTCGTGTCGGCCAGCACATCCCGTTCGCTCCCCCCCGAGATCGCCGAGTCCGCAGCTCTGCTCGCGCTCATCGAGCGGGGCAAGGCCCAGGGGCAGATTGCCGGTGACGACGTGCGTCAGGCCTTCGAGGCGGACCAGATCCCGGTCACCAAGTGGAAGAACGTCATGCGCAGCCTCAACCAGGTGCTGATTGAGGAAGGAGTGGACCTCATGGTCAGTGCGGCCGAACCGGCCGGCTCCAAGCGCAAGAGCGTTGCGGCCAAGAGCACCACCAAGCGCACCGCGACCAAGACGGTCACCACTCGGACCCCGGCCGCCCCGGCCAAGCCGCCGGTGCGCATCGCACCCGCAGCCACGCCGGCGACCCCCGTGGCCGCTGCGGCCGTGGTGGCGTCGGTGTCCGAGGCCTCGGTGGTCGAGACCGTCTCCGTCGAGGCCAAGCCGGCCGCGAAGAAGGCCGCCGCCCCGGCGAAGAAGGCCGCGGCCAAGAAGACCGCCGCCCCCGCCAAGAAGACCGCCGCCAAGAAGACCGCCGCAGGCAAGGGGGGCAAGGGCGACGAGGAACTGCTCGGCGAGGAGGAACTGCTCGAGGACGCGGCGGCCCCGGCCGACAAGGCCACCGAGTCCGGCGACGCCCCGGAGGAGGAGTCGGAGGGCTTCGTCCTCTCCGACGACGACGAGGACGACGCGCCCGCCCAGCAGGTCGCCGTCGCCGGTGCCACCGCCGACCCGGTCAAGGACTACCTCAAGCAGATCGGCAAGGTCCCGCTGCTCAACGCCGAGCAGGAGGTCGAGCTCGCCAAGCGCATCGAGGCCGGCCTGTTCGCCGAGGACAAGCTGAGCCAGGCCGACAAGCTGGCGCCGAAGCTCAAGCGCGAGCTGGAGATCATCGCCGAGGACGGCCGCCGCGCCAAGAACCACCTGCTGGAGGCCAACCTCCGCCTCGTGGTCTCGCTGGCCAAGCGCTACACCGGCCGCGGCATGCTCTTCCTGGACCTGATCCAGGAGGGCAACCTCGGTCTGATCCGCGCGGTCGAGAAGTTCGACTACACCAAGGGCTACAAGTTCTCGACCTACGCCACCTGGTGGATCCGGCAGGCGATCACCCGCGCCATGGCCGACCAGGCCCGCACCATTCGCATCCCGGTGCACATGGTCGAGGTCATCAACAAGCTGGCCCGCGTCCAGCGCCAGATGCTCCAGGACCTGGGCCGCGAGCCCACCCCGGAGGAGCTGGCCAAGGAACTCGACATGACCCCCGAGAAGGTCATCGAGGTCCAGAAGTACGGTCGCGAGCCGATCTCGCTGCACACCCCGCTCGGCGAGGACGGCGACAGCGAGTTCGGTGACCTGATCGAGGACTCCGAGGCGGTCGTCCCGGCCGACGCGGTCTCCTTCACCCTGCTCCAGGAGCAGCTGCACTCCGTGCTGGACACCCTGTCCGAGCGCGAGGCGGGCGTCGTCTCCATGCGCTTCGGCCTGACGGACGGTCAGCCGAAGACGCTGGACGAGATCGGCAAGGTCTACGGGGTCACCCGTGAGCGCATCCGCCAGATCGAGTCCAAGACCATGTCGAAGCTGCGCCACCCGTCGCGTTCGCAGGTCCTGCGCGACTACCTGGACTGATCCAGTTGCCCGAAGGGGCCCGGAGCACTGCGCTCCGGGCCCCTTTCGCATTCCCGGACGCGGCACCCGCCGCTCCCGGACACCCGCTGCTCCCGGACGCCCGGCGTTCCCGGGCGGCCGTCAGCCGCCCGGCCGCCGGCATCGCTCGTACGGGTGGCTGCGCGCCGGCTGACGCCACGTAAGGTGACCGCTCGACTACGCTGTGCCGGTTGTCTGTCGTCGAGCCAGCTTGGAGACCCGGTGCCCTCCCTGGACGCCCACGCCCTTCGGCCCCGCCGCCTTGACCTCCGCAGCAACCCGAGCCGGACGGCCGCAGCCCGCCGCGCGGTGGCCGCGGCGCTGCTGGCCTCCCTCCCCGCCTCGCTGGCGGTGCTCGGCGCGGCCGGCCCCGCCGAGGCGCAGCGCAGAATCGTCGGCGGCTCGGCCTCGTCCACCACCGACCACCCGTGGATGGTCGCCATCGCCAGCAGGCAGCAGTTCGGCGGCTCCCGGTCCGGGCAGTTCTGCGGCGGCGTGCTCGTCACGGCCACCAAGGTGGTCACTGCCGCGCACTGCTTCTACGACGAGCGGACGGGCCGCCGCGCCGACCGGCCGGGGCTGCAGGCCGTGATCGGCCGTGACGACCTGCGCACCCGGGACGGCCGGGAGGTCACGGTGCGCAGCGTGTGGATCGACCCCGGGTACGACTTCGTCCACAATCTGCGGGACGTGGCGGTGCTCACCCTCGCCGAGCCGCAGTCGGGCCGGCCGGTGATCGGCATGGTCGGCCAGGGCGAGACCGAGCCGTACGCGGTGGGCACCGCGGCCCGGGTCTACGGCTGGGGCGACACCCGGGGGAACGGCAGCTACTCGCCCACGCTGCGCTCGGTCGAGGTGCCGGTGGTCGCGGACGAGGTGTGCTCGCGCGCCTACCCGGAGAGCGGGGACAGCCCGTACGACCCGCGGGTCATGGTGTGCGCGGGGGCGGAGCAGGGCGGCCGGGACGCCTGCCAGGGCGACAGCGGCGGGCCGCTGGTGGTGGCCGGCCGGCTGGCGGGGCTGGTGTCCTGGGGCACGGGCTGCGCGGAGGCGACCCACCCGGGGGTCTACACCCGGCTCGCCGCGGTGGCGGACGATGTACGCTCCGCGCTCTGACGGTCACCGTCCGACGCGGTGTCAGCCCGTGGGTGCCCGCTCACGGATGGCGACGGCGGGTACCGAAAGGGGCCGGGCGGCAGGTCGTTCGACCTGCCGCCCGGCCCCGCGCCTCGGGTGGACCCGGATCGCCGTCGGAGCGCGCTCAGCGCTCGTCTTCGGTGGCCGTCGCGGGCGTCGTGCCCAGACGGCCCGTCTCGTCCTGTATCTCCACAGAGATCTTCTTGAGCTCTGGCTCGAACTTCCGGCCGTGGTGGGCACAGAAGAGCAGCTCTCCGCCGCTGGCGAGGACAACGCGCAGGTAGGCCTGGGCGCCGCAACGGTCGCAGCGGTCAGCCGCGGTGAGCGGGCTCGCAGGGGTCAGAACAGTAGTCACGTCGCCTCTTCTCTAGCTCGACGAGCTGTCGTACCAGGATGAACATCCAACCAGGTCGATTTCGTTCCCGCTCGTGGCTTTTCTTCTCTGAGGATTCTGCTGTGTTGATGAGGACGTGCCCCGGGGCCCGGCGGTTCATGCGTGCCGATTCCCGCGGCGTACAGCGTTTCTCGAACGCCCGATCGAGGCGATGTCCGAGGTCCGCGTAGCATAATCCTCTGCTGGGTTGGAGCATAAGCCCCGTCCCGAGCACCGGTAGCCTGCATCGCAGCAGCTCCGCAGCCTGCCCCCGGTGCCACGCTCCGCCAGGAACCGTGGTGGCAGGAGGAGATGGCGCTCCCGGCCACCGGTGTCCGGCCAAGGTCGTGTTCGCGCAGCGCGTACAGGCTGCGACGGGCGCCACACCCCGCCGTCTCGCCCTGTGAGAGCGGGTCGGGGGCAAGAGGCCGTCCGCGCAGACGAGTCAGAGAACTTCATTGAGGAGTGCAACGCCGCATGAGTGCCGAATCAGTGCCGTCCGCCCTGCTGGCGAAAGACGACGGTTCCAACTACACCGCTCGGCACCTGCTCGTCCTCGAGGGCCTGGAGGCCGTCCGCAAGCGGCCGGGCATGTACATCGGGTCCACCGACAGCCGCGGCCTGATGCACTGCCTGTGGGAGATCATCGACAACTCGGTCGACGAGGCCCTCGGCGGCTTCTGCGACCGGATCGAGGTCCTGCTGCACGAGGACGGCTCGGTCGAGGTCCGCGACAACGGCCGTGGCATCCCGGTCGACGTCGAGCCGAAGACCGGCCTGTCCGGTGTCGAGGTCGTGATGACCAAGCTGCACGCCGGCGGCAAGTTCGGCGGCGGCTCCTACGCGGCCTCCGGCGGTCTGCACGGCGTCGGCGCCTCGGTGGTCAACGCCCTCTCCGCCCGCCTGGACGTGGAGGTCGACCGCAGCGGCCACACCCACGCGATCAGCTTCCGCCGCGGCACGCCCGGCCACTTCACCGAGCTCTCCCCGGACGCCCCGTTCGAGGCGGCCAGCGGCCTGACGAAGAAGGGCAAGGCCCCGCGCGGCCGCACCGGCACCCGCATCCGCTACTGGGCCGACCGGCAGATCTTCCTCAAGGACGCCCGGCTCTCCCTGGAGAGCCTGCACGCCCGCGCCCGGCAGACCGCGTTCCTCGTCCCCGGCCTCACCATCATCGTCCGTGACGAGCGCCTGGCGGAGAGTGAGGAGGTCGACGAGACGACCTTCCGCTTCGACGGCGGCATCGCCGAGTTCTGCGAGTTCCTCGCCCCCGACAAGCCGATCTGCGACGTGCTGCGGCTGCACGGTGAGGGCAACTTCAAGGAGACCGTGCCCGTCCTCGACGAGCTCGGCCACATGACCCCGACCGAGGTCACCCGCCACCTCGGCGTGGACATCGCGCTGCGCTGGGGCGCCGGCTACGACAGCACCATGCGCTCCTTCGTCAACATCATCGCCACCCCCAAGGGCGGCACCCACGTCACCGGCTTCGAGCGCTCCCTCGCCAAGACCGTCAACGAGGTGCTGCGCGGTGCCAAGCTGCTGCGCGTCGCCGAGGACGACGTCACCAAGGACGACGCCCTGGAGGGCCTCACCGCGGTGGTCACCGTCCGGCTGGCCGAGCCGCAGTTCGAGGGTCAGACCAAGGAGGTGCTCGGCACCTCGGCGGCCAACCGGATCGTCGCCGCCGTGGTCGCCAAGGAGCTGAAGGCCTTCCTCACCTCCGCGAAGAAGGACGAGAAGGTCCAGGCCCGGGCCGTCCTGGAGAAGGTCGTCGCGGCCGCCCGCACCCGGGTCGCCGCCCGCCAGCACAAGGAGGCGCAGCGCCGGAAGACCGCGCTGGAGACCTCCTCGCTGCCGGCCAAGCTCGCCGACTGCCGCAGCGACGACGTGGAGCGCAGCGAGCTGTTCATCGTCGAGGGCGACTCGGCGCTGGGCACCGCCAAGCTGGCCCGCAACTCGGAGTTCCAGGCGCTGCTGCCGATCCGCGGCAAGATCCTGAACGTGCAGAAGGCCTCGGTGGCCGACATGCTCAAGAACGCCGAGTGCGCCTCGATCATCCAGGTGATAGGGGCCGGTTCGGGCCGCACCTTCGACATCGACCAGGCCCGCTACGGCCGGGTCATCTTCATGGCCGACGCCGATGTCGACGGCTCGCACATCCGCTGCCTGCTGCTGACGCTCTTTCAGCGGTACATGCGGCCGATGGTCGAGCAGGGCCGGGTGTTCGCCGCGGTGCCGCCGCTGCACCGGACCGAGCTCACCAACCCCAAGCGCGGCCAGGACAAGTACCACTACACCTACTCGGACGCCGAACTGCGCCGCACCCTGCTGGAGTTCCAGTCCAAGGGGCTGCGCTGGAAGGACCCCGTGCAGCGGTACAAGGGCCTCGGTGAGATGGACGCGGACCAGCTGGCGGAGACCACGATGGACCCGCGCCACCGCATCCTGCGCCGGATCAACCTCGGCGACCTGGAGGCGGCGGAGAAGACCTTCGACCTGCTGATGGGCAACGACGTGGCGCCGCGCAAGGAGTTCATCGTGGACTCCGCGGCGACGCTGGACCGCTCGCGCATCGACGCCTGACGGGCCGCCCGGCCACCGCGCGCCGGGGGTCCTCCACCGGGGTTCTCCACCCGCGGGTGGAGGACCCCCGGCGCGTCCGCGTCCCGGATCTCGACCCCGGCTCCGAGGTGCGCGGCCGGCCGGCTCCGTAGCGTCGGAGAGGTCAGCCAGCCTCTTTCCGGGAGCCCGCCATGCCGTCCCCGTCCGCCCTCGCCAACGTCCTGATCGCCGTCGCGGTGGTCGTGCTGGTCGTCGGCCGCCAGATGAAGGCCCGCCGGGTCGACACCGACCGGCGCTTCTGGCCGGTGCCGCTGGTCCTGGCGGTGGTCGCGCTGCGCGACCCGGCGCTGGTCGACCGCGACCACGAGGGCGCCGCGGTGGCGGTCCTGGCCGGCTCGGTGGGCACCGTGCTCGCCATGGGCTGCGTCTGGGGGTGGACCGTCCGGCTGTGGGGGGAGGCCGACGGCACGGTCTGGGCGAAGGGCACCAGGGCCACCCTGGCCGCCTGGGCGGGCATGATCGTGCTGAGGATCGGCTGGTATCTGCTCGGTGGAGCCCTGCACGTGCACCAGGGCAGCGCGGTGCTGCTGCTGTCGCTGGCCGGGTTGCTGCTGGTCCGCGGCGCGGTGCTGAAGCTGCGGGTGGCGCAGCGGTTCGACCGGGTCGCCCTCTGATCCGCACGGAAGGAAACGGGGAGTCACAGGTGCCGCTGGAGTTCTGGACCCGATGGCCGGCCGGCGGCTTCCCGTACCGGGAGCCGTCGACCCGGCCCCGGCAGGTGATCAACACCGGCGGCCGGCTGGTCCTGCTGGCCGTGGTGGCCTGGGGCACCTTCTCCTCGGGCCGGTTCACCGGCTGGGCGGCCGTCGTGGCGGCCGGCTGGATGGCGCAGGCGGCCGCGCTGCTCGCCGGGTTCTACGTCGCGGCCAGGGCGCGGCGCCTGTGGCCGGCGCTGGCCTGCGCGGCCGGCCTGCTGCTGGTCGCGGCGCTGGCGAACGACGGCGGCGCGGGCACCCTGGCCGGGGTGCTGTGGGCCGGCCTCGGGATCGTCGCGCTGGTCCGGCTGCCGCTCGCCGCCGGGGTGGCGGTGGCCGGCGCGGCGCTCGCCTCGTACGCGCTGATGAACGGTGAGCCGCTGGTCGCCGGGCTGACCACGGCTGCCGGGCTGGGCCTGCTCGGCTATCTGCTGCGGCTGGACGCCGAGGCGCGCGGCACCCAGCGCAGGCTGCTGGAGCAGGAGCGGGCGGCGCGGGCGGCCGAGGCGGAGAGCGCGGCGCTCGGCGAGCGGGCCAGGATCGCCCGGGAGATCCACGACGTGCTGGCGCACAGCCTCTCCGCGCAGCTCGTCCACCTGGAGGCGGCCCGGCTGATGCTGGACGGCGGCGCGGAGCGCGCGCAGGTCCGCGAGCGGGTGGTCGCGGCCCGCCGGATGGCGCAGGAGGGCCTGGCGGAGACCCGGCAGGCGCTGTCCGCACTGCGCGGCGAACTCACCCCGGTCGGCGACTTCCTGGCGGAGCTGACGGACCGTGAGCGGGCCGCGCTGGCCGTCGAGGGCGTGCCGCGGCCGCTGCCCGCCGAGGCCGCTCTCGCGGTGCGCCGGGTCGCGCAGGAGGCCGTGACCAACGCGCGCAAGCACGCCCCGGGCAGCCGGGTCACGGTGCGCCTCGCCTATCTGCCGGCCGCCGTCGAGCTGGAGGTGCGCAACACCGGCCCGGCGCGCGGCGCGACCCCGGAGGGCCTCGCCGACAGCGGTTCCGGGTACGGTCTGCTGGGGATGCGGGAGCGCGCCGAACTGCTCGGCGGGGAGCTCACGGCCGGTCCCGAGGACGGAGGGTGGCGGGTGCTGCTGAGGGTGCCGGCGTGAGCGCGGGGCCGGTGACCAGGGTGGTCGTCGCGGACGACCAGACCGTGGTGCGCGAGGGCATTGTGATGCTGCTGGGCCTGCTGCCGGGGATCGAGGTGGTGGGCGCGGCCGCCGACGGCGAGGAGGCGGTGCGCCTGGTCGCCGAGCACGCCCCGGACGTGGTGCTGATGGACCTTCGGATGCCGCGGTGCGACGGCGTCGAGGCGACCCGGCGGATCCGGTCCGAGCACCCCGGCACGGAGGTGGTGGTGCTCACCACCTATGCCGACGACGACTCGCTCTTCCCGGCGCTGTGGGCCGGGGCGCGCGGCTACCTGACCAAGGACGCGGGGGCGGAGGAGATCGCCCGGGCGATCGCGGACGTGCGTTCCGGCGCGGCCGGCCTCTCCCCGCAGGTGCAGCGGCGGCTGCTGGAGAGCCTCTCCGGACCGGTCCCGAAACCGCCGCAGCCACCCGCGTCGGCGCAGCCGCCGGTGTCGGCGCAGCCACCGGGGTCGGCGGGGCTGCCGGACGGGCTCACCGCGCGGGAGGCCGAGGTGCTGGCGCTGATCGCCGAGGGGCTGTCCAACGCGGAGATCGCGGCCGAGCTGTTCGTCAGCCCGTCCACGGTGAAGACGCACATCAACAACCTCTTCGCGAAGACCGCGGTGCGGGACCGGGCGCAGGCCGTGGCATACGCCTATCGGCATGGAATTTCCCGGAGTTCGTGATCCGCTGCCCCGCTCATCAGTTTGGGTGAACGTTCCTTCATCGATTGGCGCAGGCGCGGACGGCCGTCCCATTCTGGTCGGGTCAGCGGCCGGAGGATTCGGTTCCGGCGCCGAGCCGGACGCCGCGCGCGCGTGCGTCCCCGTCCAGGAGCGTCCGTGGCGCAGCAGCAGAGCTTCGACTGGTGGGCCGGCCGGTTGCCGGGCCTCCCCTCCGCCCGGCGGCGCCCCGGGGTGCCGACGCAGGCCGCGCCCCTGCCCGGTGCTCCAGGTTCCGGTGGCACAGAGCCCGGCACGGCAGCACCCGGCGCACCCGGTGCATCCGACGCGGCCGAGGTGTACCTGGCGGTGCAGTCCAGCGAGGACTTCGACCGGATCCGCCGCGGCTACCGGGGGTTCGTCCTCCCGGCGACCCTGGCCTTCCTCGGCTGGTACCTGCTGTACCTGGTCGCGCAGGCCGCCGCACCGGCGCTGATGCGCCGTCAGCTGGCCGGCCCGCTGAACGTCGCCTGGCTGCTCGCGCTCGGCCAGTTCGCCTCGACCTTCCTGCTCACCTGGCTGTACGCCCGCAACGCGCGCACCCGCCGCGACCGGGCCGCCCTGGAGCTGCGCTGGGACACCCAGGACCGGCTCCGGTGACCGGCCGCACCGCCCTCGCCGAGGCCGGCCGGTCGTCCGGCCACCACGGGCTCGCCGTCGTGCTCTTCGCCGTCGTCGTGCTGGTCACCCTGGGGATCACGCTCTGGGCCGGGCGCCGCGGCCGGGCCGCCGAGGACTTCTACGCCGGCGGCCGCGGCTTCAGTCCGCTGCAGAACGGCCTCGCCCTCTCCGGCGACTACCTCTCCGCGGCCTCGTTCCTCGGTGTCACCGGCCTGATCGCGCTGTACGGCTACGACGGCGTGCTCTACAGCATCGGCTTCCTGGTCGCCTGGCTGCTGGTGCTGATGCTGGTCGCCGAGCTGGTCCGCAACGCGGGCCGCTACACCCTGGCCGACGTCCTGGCGCTGCGGATGCGGGCCCGGCCGGTCCGGGCCGCCGCGGGCACCGCGGGCCTGGTGGTCTCGCTGCTCTACCTGATCGCGCAGATGGTCGGTGCGGGCAGCCTGGTCGCCCTGCTGCTCGGCACCGGCGACGGCCCGGCGAAGAGCTGGACGATCGTCGGCGTCGGCGCCCTGATGATCGTCTACGTGACGGTCGGCGGCATGCGGGCGACCACCTGGATCCAGATCGTCAAGGCCGTGCTGCTGGTGGCCGGTTCGCTGCTGCTGACCGTCCTGGTGCTGGTCCGCTTCCACGGCGACCTCGGCGCGCTGATGCAGGCCGCCGCCGACCGCAGCGGTGCCGGGCAGGCGTACCTTCAGCCCGGGCTCCGCTACGGGGCCGATCTCACCAGCCGGCTGGACTTCCTCAGCCTCGGCCTCGCCCTGGTGCTCGGCACCGCAGGGCTGCCGCACGTCGTCTGCCGCTTCTACACCGTGCCGACCGCGCGCGCCGCCCGCCGTTCCACGATCTGGGCGATCGGCCTGATCGGCGGTTTCTACCTGACCGCCGTGGTGCTGGGCCTCGGCGCCGCGGCCCTGGTCGGCACGGCGGAGGTGCGGCGCGCCAATCCGGCCGGGAACACCGCCGTGCCGCTGCTCGCGGCGGAGCTCGGCGGCGGCACCGGGACGACCCGCGGGGTGGTGCTCTTCGCGCTGATCTCCGCGATCGCCTTCGCGACCATCCTCGCCGTCGTCGCCGGGCTCACCCTGGCCTCCTCCGCGGCCTTCGCCCACGACCTGTACGCCAGGGCCTGGCGCCGCGAGGCCGCGCCGAAGGTGACGGAGCGTCAGGAGTTGTCCGCCGCCCGGTGGTCCGCGGTGGCGATCGGCGCGCTGGCGATCGTGCTCAGCCTGTTCGCGCAGCGCTTGAACGTGGCCTTCCTGGTCGGCCTGGCCTTCGCCGTGGCCGCCTCCGCGAACCTGCCGACCCTGCTGTACAGCCTGTTCTGGCGCCGCTTCACCACCCGCGGCGCGGTCTGGGCGGTGTACGGCGGGCTGGTGCCCGCGGTGCTGCTGGTGCTGTTCTCGCCGGTGGTGTCCGGCGTGCCCACGGCCGTGCTGCCCGGGGCGGACTTCCACGTGTTCCCGCTGGAGAACCCGGGCCTGGTGTCGATCCCGCTCGGCTTCCTGGCCGGCTGGCTCGGCACGGTGACCTCCCGCGAACCGGCCGACCCCGGCCGGTTCGCGGAGATGGAAGTCCGCTCGCTCACCGGCACCGGGGCGGTCTAGGGCTCCCCCACGGACGCCCCAGGCCGCACCCCGGCGCCGGTGACCCGGCGTCAGACCGTACAGGTGGTGCTGTGCAGGTCGGGCGTGTCGGCCGGGCCGCCGGTGGCGCACACGATGGTGCGGTAGTCGGTGCGGACGGCCGGGGTGGTCAGCGAGAGCGTCCCGGTGCTGGCGACCAGCGTGGAGCTGGCCACCGTCTCCCAGGGGCGGCCCCATGCGCGCTGGATCCGGACCTCGACCCGCAGCAGGGTCGGCCGGGTATGGTCGGCCGTGTCGAGGCGGGCCGCGCCCACCACGCCCTCGGTGCTCGGCTGCTGCCAGACGCACGGCCGGGTGATCGACGGCGGGCAGGCCGGCTGGGGCGCAGCCACCGCGGTGCCCGAGGTCAGGGTACTGATCGTTGCCACAGTCGCGGCCAGACCTGCGATACGTGAAATCATGGCTCTCGTTCTCCTTTGAATCAGAGCCTTGTCGGGTTTCTGTGGAGACTATGTCATGTCCGTGACAGAATCGCCACCGTGAGTGCCCGACAAATGACCGAACGTCAGAAGGCCGCCGCGCCAACGGCATGGGAGACCCTGCGGGCCGCGGCAGGCCACCCCCGCGACAGACCGGCCGCACCGGCCGGCCCCCGGCCGGCGTCCGCGCCGGGCGCCTTCCCGGCGCCCGCGCTACCGCCCGGCCAGCCCGTACCGGTGCTCGGGCCGGCCCGTGTCGCCGTACCGCAGGCTCAGCCGCAGCCGCCCGTCCCGGGCCAGCTGCTTCAGGTACCGCTGCGCGGTCGAGCGCGACAGCCCGGTGGCGTCCGCCACCTCCTGGGCGGACAGCGGCTGCCCGGCGCGCCGCATCGCCCCGAGCACCAGATCGGTGGTCGGGGCCGAGTGGCCCTTCGGCAGGGCGGCCGGGGAGGCGGCGCTCCGCAGCGCCGAGAACATCCGGTCGACCTCGTCCTGGCCGGCCTCCCTGGTGCCCGCCCCGGCCAGGGCGTGCCTCAGCTCGGCGTACCCGGTGAGCTTCTCCCGCAGCCCGGCGAAGGTGAACGGCTTGACCAGGTACTGCAGTGCGCCGTGCTGCATCGCCGCGTGCACCGTGGTCACGTCCCGCGCGGCGGTGACCATCATGACGTCGCAGCCGATGCCGCCCTCGCGCAGCCGCCGGACGAGTGCCAGCCCGGTCTCGTCCGGCAGGTGGTGGTCGAGCAGCACCAGATCGACGGGGGAGCGTTCCAGGCTGGCGAGGGCCTCGGCGGCGCTGTGCGCCCGCCCGGTGACCCGGAAGCCGGGCACCTTGGCGACGTACGCCGCGTGCACCTCGGCGACCCGGAAGTCGTCGTCCACCACCAGTACGTCGATCATGCCGTCTCCGCCGGGTGCAGGGCCTCGGGCAGTTCCACCGTGAACCGGGCGCCGCCGCGCGGGCCGGTGCCGACCGCGAGCCGGCCGCCGGACCGCTCCACCACCCGGCCGACCAGGGCCAGGCCCAGCCCGCGCGGCCGGTGCGCCGGGGCGTCCTTGCTGGTGAAGCCCTCCTCGAAGACCAGCGTCCGCAGCTCCTCGGGGATCCCGGGGCCGCTGTCGCCGACCTCGACCAGCAGGGTCGCGCCGACCGGCCGCAGCCGCACGTCCACCGCGCCCGGACCGGACCCGATCGCGTCCAGCGCGTTGTCGACCAGGTTGCCGACCACGGTGACCAGGGCCCGGGAGTCGACGGCGGCGTCCGGCAGGTGGCTGTCCGCGGTGACCGCCAGGTCGACGCCCCGTTCGGCGGCGACCGCCGCCTTGCCCGCCAGCAGCGCGCCGACGTGCGGGTCCTGCACCTGCTCGGTGATCCGGGCGGTCAGCGCCGAGTGCGAGCCGGACTGCTCGGAGATGAACGCCGCGGCCTGCTCGTGCCGGCCGAGTTCCAGCAGGCCCAGCAGGGTGTGCATCCGGTTGGCGTGTTCGTGGTCCTGCGCCCGCAGCGCCTCGGTGAGGCTCCGGGTGTTGTCCAACTCGCGGACCAGCGACTCGAGTTCGGTGCGGTCCCGGAGGGTGGTGACGGCGCCGCCGTCCGCCGTGGCCATCCGGTTCACCACCAGCACCCGGTCGTCCCGCACCGCGGGCAGGTCGGTGCCGGTGATCCGCCCGGTCAGCACGTCCGCCAGCCGGCCCGGCGGCAGCAGCGCGTCCACCGTGCGGCCGGTGCAGTCCTCCGGTAGGGCCAGCAGCCGCAGCGCCTCGTCGTTGGCCAGCCGGATCCGGCCCGCCCCGTCCACCGCCACCATGCCCTCGCGGATGCCGTGCAGCATCGCCTCCCGCTCCACCAGCAGCGCGGAGATGTCGGCGACGGCGATGTTGTGGGTGCGCCGCTTCAGCCCGCGGGCGAGCAGCAGCGTCGCCGCCAGCCCGGCGGCCAGGCCCGCGCCCGCGCACAGCAGGATGCCGTTCGCCAGCGACAGCAGCCGGCGGCGGATCGAGTCGTCGCTGATCCCGACCGACACCTCGCCGACGATCCGGCCGTCCGCGAGCCGCAGCGGCACCTTGCCGCGGGCGGTGCGGCCCAGCGTGCCGTCCTGGATCGCGGTGACCGACTCGCCGCGCAGCGCCGGCTCCGGGTCGGTGGACACCCGCTGGCCGATCCGCGCCGGATCCGTGTGCGAGAGCCGGATCCCCGCCGAGTCGGTGATCACCACGAAGCTCGCCCCGGTCGCCAGCCGGATCTGCTCGGCATTGCGCTGCGCGGTCGCCGAGTCCCGGGTGGCGGCCGCCCGGGCGAGCGACTCGTCGGCGGCGGTGACCTTCGCGATCGACAGCGCCCGCTGCATCGCGTCCCGGTCCAGCTCCCGGCTGACCGGGGCGAGGAACAGGCCCGCCGTCACCGCGGTGACACCCACGGTCACCACGGTCTGGCTGAGCAGCAGCTGCGCGAAGACCCGGCGCGGCCAGTGCGGACGCCTCATCGCGGGCTCCTTCCGTGCTCAGCGGGGGCGGGGTGGACGGTCACCCTACGTTTCGCCCGTGTTTCGTGCCAGCCCCGCCCAGCCGTTGTAGCGGAAGCAGAACGAGCAGAACACCCCTCAACGCGACAAAGCCGCGATAAGCCCGCAAGCCTCCCGCCGCCCGCCCCGCCGCTCGTACCGTCCCGGAGCACAGCACCGAGCCGGCGACGACGCCGGCCGAGGAGGTAGGTGGTTCACGTGAGCCCGCACAAGGCCGGCGCCGTCCCGGCGATCGAGTTGACCGGGGCGACCAAACGCTTCCGGACGCCGTCCGGCACCCTGCACACCGCCGTCCGGGACCTCGACCTGACCGTCGCCCCCGGCGAGTTCGTCGCCGTCGTCGGCCCCACCGGCTGCGGCAAGTCCACCACCCTGACCCTGGTCAGCGGCCTGGAGGAGCCCACCGAGGGCGAGGTGAAGGTCCACGGCGAGCACGTCGACGGGATCAACCCGCACGTCGGCTTCGTCTTCCAGCAGGACGCCGTCTTCCCGTGGCGCACCGTGCTCTCCAACGTCACCGCCGGCCCGCGCTTCCGCGGCGTGCCCGCCGACGAGGCCCGCGAGAGGGCCCGCGACTGGCTGGCCCGGGTCGGCCTCGGCGCCTTCGAGGACCGCTACCCGCACCAGCTGTCCGGCGGCATGCGCAAGCGCGTCGCCCTCGCCCAGACCTTCGTCAACGACCCGAAGATCCTGCTCATGGACGAGCCGTTCTCCGCGCTCGACGTGCAGACCCGGGCCCTGATGTCCGACCAGCTGCTCGACCTGTGGGCGGGCACCGGCTCCTCCGTCGTCTTCGTCACCCACGACCTCGACGAGGCCATCGCCCTCGCCGACCGGGTCGTCGTCATGACCGCGGGCCCGGCCACCGTCAAGGAGGTCTTCACCGTCGACCTGCCCCGGCCGCGCACCGTCGAGGCCGTCCGCCTGGAGCCCCGCTTCGTCGAGCTGTACCGCGAGATCTGGGCCTCCCTCGGCGAGGAAGTCCGCATCACCCGTGAGAGAGGAGCGGGTCGTGCCGCTTGAGACCGCCCCCGCCGCCGTGCCGCAGGCCGCCCCCGCCGCCTCCCGCAGCGAGGTCCGCGAACGCGCCGCCCGCAACCGCCGCAACACCGTGTACGCCGCCCGGGCCGGCGTCCTCGCCGCCTTCCTCGGCCTGTGGGAGGTCTGCGCCCGCACCGGCGTCATCGACCCGTTCAACTTCTCCCAGCCGTCGAAGATCTGGGCGCAGATCTGGCAGTGGATCACCCACGGCACCGCCCAGGGATCGCTCGGTGAACAGATCGGCTACACGCTGTACGAGGCGCTCAGCGGCTGGGTGATCGGCGTCGTCGCAGGCGTCATGCTCGGCATCGCCCTCGGCCGGATCCGGTTCCTCGCCGACGTGTTCGGGCCCTACATCAAGGTCCTCAACGCCATCCCGCGGATCGTCCTCGCGCCGATCTTCCTCATCTGGTTCGGCCTCGGCCCGGCCTCCAAGGTCGCCTCCGCCGTCGTCCTGGTGTTCTTCCCGGTGTTCTTCAACGCCTTCCAGGGGGCCCGCGAGGTCGACCGCAACCTCGTCGCCAACGCCCGCATCCTCGGCGCGGACAACCGCAAGGTCACCCTGCAGGTCGTCATCCCCGCCGCCACCACCTGGATCTTCACCAGCCTGCACGTCAGCTTCGGCTTCGCCCTCATCGGCGCCATCGTCGGCGAGTACATCGGCGCCACCAAGGGCCTCGGCCTGATGGTCGCCGCCGCCCAGGGCACCTTCAACGCCGCCGGCGTCTACGCCGCGATGACCATCCTCGCCGTCGTCGCCCTGTTCACCGAGGGCCTGCTGACCTTCGCCGAGAAGCGGCTCTTCCGCTGGAAGCCCGCCGACTCCGGCGACGGCCGCTGACCCCCGCCCCTCCCGTACCGCCCCGGCACCCCCCGCCCCCACCTCTCCGCGCACCAAGGAAGGCCCCCACCCATGCGCAGAACCGCCGCCGCCGCCCTCGCCGCCGCCCTCCTCCTGCCCCTGACCGCCTGCGCCAACGACGCCGCCTCCACCTCCCACAACGGCGCCGCCCCCGCCGGGCCCACCGTCGAAGGCCCCAAGGTCAAGATCATGGTCGGCGGCCTCGACAAGGTCATCTACATGCCCGCCATGCTCACCCAGCGGCTCGGCTACTTCGCCGAGGCCGGCGTCAACGTCGAGCTGATGAGCGAACCCGCCGGCGTCAACGCCACCACCGCTCTCCTCGCCGGAGACGTCCAGGGCGCCGTCGGCTTCTACGACCACACCATCGACCTGCAGGCCAAGGGCAAGAGCGTCGAATCCGTCGTCCAGTTCTCCCAGGCCCCCGGCGAGGTCGAGGTCGTCTCCGCCAAGCAGGCCGGAGCCATCAAGAGCGGCGCCGACTTCAAGGGCCGCAAGCTCGGCGTCACCAGCATCGGCTCCTCCACCGACTTCCTCACCAAGTACCTCGCCGTCAAGAACGGCGTCGACACCAGCCAGTTCAGCCCCATCGCCGTCGGCGCCGGCCAGACCTTCATCGCCGCCATGCAGCAGGGCTCCATCGACGCCGGCATGACCACCGACCCCACCGTCGCCAACATCCTCGCCAAGAACATCGGCACCGTCCTCTTCGACATGCGCACCCCCGAGGGCTCCAAGGCCGCCCTCGGCGGCCTCTACCCCTCGTCCTCGCTGTACATGAACACCGCCTGGGTGAACAGCAACAAGGACACCGTGCAGAAGCTCGCCAACGCCTTCGTCAAGACCCTCACGTGGATGAACACCCACACCCCCGAGGAGATCGCCGCGAAGATGCCCGCCGACTACGCCCAGGGCGGCGCCGAGCAGTACGCGGCCGCCATCAAGGCCACCCTGCCCATGTTCACCACCGACGGCGTCATGCCCGCCGACGGCCCGAAGACCGTCCTCGCCGTCCTCGGCGCCTTCCACCCCGACGTCAAGGGCAAGGAGGCGAGCATCGACCTCGCCAAGACCTACACCACCGAATTCGTCACCAAGGCCGCCAAGGGCTGACCCACCCCCGACCTGTGACGGCCCCCCGCCCTCCCGGACAGCGGGCGCGGGGCCGTCACAGCCGTTCCACCGGCCCCGCGACCATCCGCGACGGCGTCCCCGCCGCCTTCCCGCAACTCTCCGGACGCGGCGGCGCCGACACCCCCTCCACCACCGGCACCCGCCAGCGCCGGCCGTCCACGTGCGACACCTCCACCGACCAGCCGCCGTCCACCACCGACTGACGCACCGACAGCACCTCCGCCGACGTCTCACCCACCGCGAGACGCACCGCGTGCTCCGCCGCCTGACCCGGACGCCCCCAGCACGACCGGCCCCGCGAGAACTCCGGCACCGTGTGCCCCGCCGCCGTCGACGCCAGCACCTCCTTCGCCGCCGCCCCCGACAACCGCCCGTACGCGTACCCGAACGGCAGCACCAGCATCGTCGGCGAGAAACGGTGACCGCCCAGATGCGTCACCTCCCACACCTCGCCCACACCCGACGCCGCCAACTCCGCCGCCAACGGCCGCCCCAGCAGCGCACAACACCGGTCCCGACGGCCGTTCGTGCACACCAGCGCGATCGGGCCGCCGTCGTGCTCCACCCCCAGACCGCCGTGCACCCCCGCACCCAGCGCCGCGAAATCCAGACCCAGGAGCTCCGCCGGATCCGCCACCGACCAGCGCCGCACCCACGACCGGCCGGGCACCGTGTGCGCCACGACCACCTGGTGCCGCGCGTCGGGCCGGGCATCCGCATGACGACCCGGGCTGCGCACCAGCGCCACCCGCACCCCCGACCCCGCCGCGGCCGCCTCCAACGCCGCCCCCACCGCGGTGTCCAGATGGCTCTCCAGCAGCGCCTTCGCCCCCCACGGCCCGGCCTGCTCAACCAGCAGCCAGGTCGAGGCCGTCGCCGCGGTCGCGGCCAACGGCTCGGACAGTTCCAGCGACAGAGTCGCGCAGGTGCTCACCCAGGCAAGCCTACCCTCGCCACCCCCGCCCGCCACGGTGGCCGACCCCCACCCCGGCCGCCCCGCGAACCCCCCTCCCCGGCCGCGCTGCGACCCCCACCCCGGCCGCCCCGCGAACCCCCCTCCCCGGCCGCGCTGCGACCCCCTCCCCGGCAACCCCGCGAACCCCCCGCACCAACGGAAACGGGGGCGCCGCCGCAGCAGCACCCCCGTCACCCGAAAACCGGCCCTACAGCCGGCCGCCCACGGTCGCGACCTGCGCCGTCACCGGCGAACCCGAACCGTCCCGGCGCGGATCACGCTCCGGCAGCTCCACCGGCGAACCGTTCGCCGCGGCCGCCAGCGCCGGAGCCGCACCCGCCCACGCGAACGCCAGCACATCCTCGCCCCGCAGGAACCGCTGGCAGCGCACACCGCCCGTCGCCCGGCCCTTGCGCGGATACAGCTCGAACGGCGTCATCTTCCACGTCGTCTGCTCACCGCCCGACAGCGTCCCCGACGCCGCCGCCACCGACAGCACCACCGCGTCCGCGGCCGGATCCACCGCCGTGAACGACAGCACCCGGGCCCCGTCCGACACCTTCACACCCGCCATACCGCCGGCCGGACGACCCTGCGGCCGCACCTGACCCGCCGGATACCGCAGCAGCTGCGCATCCGAGGTGATGAAGACCAGGTCCTCCTCACCCGTCGCCAACTCCACCGCGCCGACGACCTCGTCACCCTCCCGGAGGGCGATCACCTCGAACTCGTCCTTGTTCGCCGGCCACTCCGGCACCACACGCTTCACCACGCCCTGCACCGTGCCCAGCGCCAGACCCGGCGACGACTCGTCCAGGGTCGTCAACGCCAGCGCCCGCTCCCCGGCCTCCAGCCGCAGGAACTCCGACACCGCCGCACCCCCGGCCAGCGACGACGCACCACCCGGCGGCAACTGCGGCAGATCGATCACCGGCAGCCGCAGCACCCGGCCCGCCGACGTCACCACACCCACGTCCGCCCGCGCCGTCGCAGCCACCGCAGACACGACCACATCGTGCTTCGCCCGCTGCTCCGACACCGCCACCGACGCGGCGTCCGGCGTCCGCACCAGCAGGCCCGTCGACGACAGCAGCACCCGGCACGGATCGTCAGCCACCTCCAGCGGCACCGACAGCGCCGCACTCGGCACCGCCCCCGCCTCCAGCAGCACCGTCCGCCGCGCCGTCCCGAACTGCTTCGACACCGCGCCCAGCTCCGACGACACCACACTGCGCAGCCGCGAATCCGACTCCAGGATCTCCGTCAGCTCCGCGATCTCCGCCGTCAGCTTCCGCTGCTCGTCCTCCAGCTCCACCCGGTCGAACCGGGTCAGCCGCCGCAGCGGAGTGTCCAGGATGTACGCCGTCTGCACCTCCGACAGCGAGAAGCGCTCGATCAGCCGCTCCTTCGCCTGCGCCGCGTTGTCGCTCGACCGGATGAGCGCGATCACCTCGTCGATGTCGACCAGCGCCACCAGCAGGCCCTCGACCAGGTGCAGCCGCTCCTGGCGCTTGCGCCGCCGGAAGTCACTGCGCCGACGCACCACCTCGAAACGGTGGTCGACGTAGACCTCCAGCAGCTCCTTCAGACCCAGCGTCAACGGCTGACCGTCCACCAGCGCCACATTGTTGATACCGAAGGTCTCCTCCATCGGCGTCAACTTGAACAGCTGCTCCAGCAGCGCCTCCGGCACGAACCCGTTCTTCACCTCGATCACCAGGCGAAGACCGTTCTCACGGTCCGTCAGGTCCTTGACGTCCGCGATGCCCTGCAGCTTCTTCGCGTTGACCAGATCCTTGATCTTCGCGATCACCTTCTCCGGGCCCACGCTGTACGGCAGCTCGGTGACCACGATCCCCTTGCGGCGCGCCGACACACTCTCGATCGTCGTCGTCGCCCGGATCTTGAACGTCCCCCGGCCGTTCGCGTACGCGTCCCGGATCCCGGACAGACCCACGATCCGCCCGCCCGTCGGCAGGTCCGGACCCGGCACGAACCGCATCAGCGTGTCCAGATCCGCGTTCGGGTGCTTGATCAGATGCCTGGCGGCCGCCACCACCTCCGCCAGATTGTGCGGCGGCATGTTCGTCGCCATACCCACCGCGATCCCCGACGCGCCGTTCACCAGCAGATTCGGGAACGCCGACGGCAGAACCTGCGGCTCCTGCTCACTGCCGTCGTAGTTCGGACCGAAGTCGACCGTGTCCTCGTGGATCGACTCCACCATCGACATCGACGCCGCCGTCAGCCGCGACTCCGTGTACCGCATCGCCGCCGGCGGATCGTCGTTGCCCAGCGAACCGAAGTTCCCGTGCCCGTCGATCAACGGCAGCCGCATCGAGAACGGCTGCGCCATGCGCACCACGGAGTCGTAGATCGACGCATCACCGTGCGGGTGCAGCCGGCCCATCACCTCGCCCACCAGGCGGGCGCACTTCACATGGCCGCGCTCCGGCCGCAGGCCCATCTCGTTGGCCTGGTACAGGATCCGCCGGTGCACCGGCTTCAAGCCGTCCCGTGCGTCCGGCAGCGCCCGCGAGTAGATCACCGAATACGCGTACTCCAGGAACGAGCCCTGCATCTCGTCCACCACATCGACATCGAGAATCCGCTCCTCGAAGTCACCGGGCGGCGGAGTGGGCGAACTGCGGCGGGCCATCGCGGCGGGGCTCCTTGCGTGTCGGGCTTGCGTCTGTCGAACGGCGACCGAAACCGGCCACCGCGTCGAACCCTAGGGGGCACGGCGCCCCCCATTGTGGACCCTCCCACCCACAGCCACGCCCACCCCCGCCGCGCAGCACCCCGCCGCCCGCCGCGCAGCACTCCGCCGCAGGCCCTGCCGCACCCCGCAGCCCGCCCCGCCGCCCCGACCCCGCCGCGTCCGCCCCTGGCGAACGCCGCCCCTGCGCGGACACATCACGGCCCCCCGCGCGTTGCACCACAATGGGGACACGCACACAGCCCCCGACCTGCACAACCACCAGGGAAGGACCCACAGCGCATGGCCCAGCCGGCCCCCGCCTCCCACCGAGGCCTCGCCATCACCGAACACCGCCTGGCCAACGGCCTGCGCGTGGTGCTCTCCGAGGACCACCTCACCCCGGTCACCGCCGTCTGCCTCTGGTACGACGTCGGCTCCCGCCACGAGGTCAAGGGCCGCACCGGCCTCGCCCACCTCTTCGAACACCTCATGTTCCAGGGCTCGCGGAACGTCTCCAACAACGGCCACTTCGAACTCGTCCAAGGCGCCGGCGGCTCCCTCAACGGCACCACGAGCTTCGAACGCACCAACTACTTCGAGACCATGCCCGCCCACCAGCTCGAGCTCGCCCTCTGGCTCGAAGCCGACCGCATGGGCTCCCTCCTCGACGCCCTCGACGACACGTCCATGGAGAACCAGCGCGACGTCGTCAAGAACGAACGCCGCCAGCGCTACGACAACGTCCCCTACGGCACCGCCTTCGAGAAGCTCACCGCCCTGAGCTTCCCCGACGGCCACCCCTACCACCACACCCCCATCGGCTCCATGGCCGACCTCGACGCCGCCACCCTCGAAGACGCCCGCACCTTCTTCCGTACCTACTACGCCCCCAACAACGCCGTCCTCTCCATCGTCGGCGACCTCGACCCCGAGCAGACCATCGCCTGGGTCGAGAAGTACTTCGGCACCATCCCCGCCCACAACGGCAAGCAGCCCCCGCGCGACGGCACCCTCCCCGACACCATCGGCAGCGAACTCCGCGAACTCGTCGAGGAGGACGTCCCCAGCCGCGCCCTCATGGCCGCCTACCGCCTCCCCCACGACGGCACCCGCGAGGCCGACGCCGCCGACCTCGCCCTCACCATCCTCGGCTCCGGCGAATCCAGCCGCCTCTACAACCGGCTCGTCCGCCGCGACCGCACCGCCGTCACCGCCGGCTTCGGCCTGCTGCGCCTCGCCGGCGCCCCCAGCCTCGGCTGGCTCGACGTCAAAACCAGCGGCGACGCCACCATCGAAGCCATCAACACCGCCGTCGACGAAGAACTCGCCCGCTTCGCCACCGAAGGCCCCACCCCCGAAGAACTCGAACGCGCCCAGGCCCAGATCGAGCGCGAATGGCTCGACCGGCTCACCACCGTCGCCGGCCGCGCCGACGAACTCTGCCGCTACGCCGTCCTCTTCGGCGACCCCAACCTCGTCAACGAGGCACTCCCCAAGGTCCTCGACATCACCGCCGAAGAAGTCCGCACCGTCGCCGCGGCCCGCCTCCACCCGCAGAACCGGGCCGTCCTCGTCTACGAGCCCACCACCACCGGCCCCGACGCCGACGACACCACCGAGCAGGAGACGGCCGCGTGACCAGCCAGATGACCTTCCACCCCCAGCCCGCCGCCGGCACCCCCACCCCGTGGGCCTTCCCGGCGCCCCAGCGGCTCACCCTCGGCAACGGCATCACCGTCCTGCACTGCCACCGCCCCGGCCAGCAGCTCGTCGCCGTCGACCTCGTCCTCGACGCCCCGCTCGCCGCCGAACCCACCGGCCTCGACGGCGTCGCCAACATCCTCGCCCGCGCCCTCAACGAAGGCACCGAGCACCACACCGCCGAGGAATTCGCCGCCGAACTCGAACGCGCCGGCGCCACCCTCGACGCCCACGCCGACCACCCCGCCATCCGCGTCAGCCTCGAAGTCCCCGCCTCCCGACTCGAACGCGGCCTCACCCTCCTCGCCGACGCCCTCCGCGCCCCCGCCCTCCCCGAGGACGAGATCGAACGACTCGTCGCCAACCGCCTCGACGAGATCACCCACGAACTCGCCAACCCCGCCCGGCGCGCCGCCAAGGCCCTCTACGCGGCCCTCTTCGACGCCACCGACCGGCTCTCCCGCCCCCGCAGCGGCACCGCCGACACCGTCCGCACCATCGACCGCGCCGCCGTCGACGCCTTCTACCGGGCCCACGTCCGGCCCGGCACCACCACCGCCGTCGTCGTCGGCGACCTCACCGGCACCGACCTCCCCACCCTCCTCGAAAGCACCCTCGGCACCTGGACCGCCGACACCGCCGACCAGGCCGTCCACGCCCCCGTCACCGCCGACGACAAGGGCCGCGTGATCATCGTCGACCGGCCCGGGTCCGTCCAGACCCAACTCCTCATCGGCCGCATCGGCCCCGACCGCCACGACCCCACCTGGGCCGCCCAGATCCTCGGCACCTACTGCCTCGGCGGCACCCTCACCTCCCGCCTCGACCGCGTCCTGCGCGAGGAGAAGGGCTACACCTACGGCGTCCGCGCCTTCGCCCAGCCGCTGCGCTCCGCCGCCGACGGCTCCGGCCGCGCCCTGCTCGCCATCAGCGGCTCGGTCGACACCGCGTCCACCGCCCCGGCCCTCGCCGACACCTGGACGATCCTGCGCACCCTCGCCGCCGAGGGCCTCACCGACGCCGAGCGCGACGAGGCCGTGCAGTTCCTCGTCGGCGTCGCCCCGCTCAAGTACGAGACGGCCGGCTCGGTCGCCGCCACCCTCGCCGACCAGGTCGAGCAGTACCTGCCCGACGGCTACCAGGCCGAGGTCTACCGGCAGCTCGCCGAACTCGGCACCGAGTCCGCCACCGAGGCCGTCGTCGCCGCCTTCCCGCCCGACCGCCTGGTCACCGTGCTCGTCGGTGACGCCGCCGTCATCGGCGACGGCGTCCGCGACCTCGGCGTCGGCGAGGTCACCGTGATCGCCAACTGACCTGTGGCACCCAGGGCCCGGCGGAGCGTCAGCCCCGCCGGGCCCTCGCGTTTAATCCATTGCACCGCCGGCGGCCCGCGTGGGTAGATACTCCCGCAGCCGCACACCGCGGCCACCACACACAACCGGGAAGGAGGCGGTCACCATGCGGGTCGAGCGAGACAACCGACGCTCCCCACGACCGTTCCCCGGTTGTACCGCCGCCTGAGCGCGGCCCCCACACTTCCCCGAGCCGCACCGGGACTCAACGCGCGGCACCCGTCCTACGCTGGAAACAGCCGACCTGTGGAGGTCGAAACCACCATGTCGTACACCGAGGTACCCGGCATCCGCGTGCCCATCCGGATGTGGACCGACCCGGCCACCGTCGAGGGCCAGGCCATGCAGCAGCTGCGCAACATCAGCTCGCTCCCGTGGCTGCACGGCCTGGCCGTCATGCCCGACGTCCACCTGGGCAAGGGCGCGACCGTCGGCTCCGTGATCGCGATGAAGGGGGCCGTCTGCCCGGCCGCGGTCGGCGTCGACATCGGCTGCGGAATGACCGCCGTCAAGACCTCGCTCACCGCGAAGGACCTGCCGGACGACCTGTCCCGGCTCCGCTCCAAGATCGAGCAGGCCATCCCGGTCGGCCGCGGTCTGCACACCGACCCGGTCGACCCGGGCAAGCTGCACGGCCTGGCGACCGGCGGCTGGGACCGCTTCTGGGACGGCTTCGACGGCATCGCGCCCGAGGTCCTCTGGAAGCGCGAGCGGGCGGCGCAGCAGATGGGTTCGCTCGGATCCGGTAATCATTTTATAGAGGTATGTGTCGATGAGACCGGTGTGGTCTGGCTGATGCTGCACTCCGGTTCGCGCAACATCGGCAAGGAGCTCGCCGAGCACCACATGGGCGTCGCCCGGTCGCTGCCGCACAACCAGGGCCTGATCGACCGCGACCTCGCGGTGTTCATCGCGGACACCCCGCAGATGAACGCCTACCGCCAGGACCTCTTCTGGGCGCAGGACTACGCGAAGCGCAACCGCGCGATCATGATGGCGCTCTTCCAGGACGTCGTCCGGCGGGAGTTCCCGAAGGCGAAGGTGGCCTTCGACCAGATGATCAGCTGCCACCACAACTACGTGGCGGAGGAGCGGTACGACGGAGTCGACCTGTTGGTCACCCGCAAGGGTGCGATCCGGGCCGGCTCCGGCGACTACGGGATCATCCCGGGCTCGATGGGCACCGGTTCGTACATCGTCCGCGGTCTCGGCAACGACGCCGCGTTCAACTCGGCCTCGCACGGCGCCGGCCGCAAGATGAGCCGCACCGCGGCCAAGAAGCGGTTCACCACGCGCGACCTGGTCGAGCAGACCAAGGGCGTGGAGTGCCGCAAGGACTCGGGCGTCGTCGACGAGATCCCCGGTGCGTACAAGTCCATCGAGAAGGTGATGGACCAGCAGCGCGACCTGGTCGAGGTGGTCGCCCACCTCAAGCAGGTCGTCTGCGTGAAGGGTTGAGTTCAGGCCGGGGTGCGCGGGAAGCGCACCCCGGCCTTCCTCGGTCCGGCCAGTCGCCAGCGCCGCATCGAGCAACTGCTGACGGACCGGCCGAGTACGACTGCCGCTGCCGCCGCCGTGTCGGCTGCGAGCAGCAGCCTGTCGTCCTCGGGTGTCCACGCCCTGCGCATTCCCGCCGGGCGGACCCAGCTCGCCACGTCTGCGGACGCGGCCAGCTTCCGGGGGAGGGTAAGGCAGCCCGGCGGATAGAGGTCACGTGCCAACGCTCTGGCGTCCTCCCTGGTGAAAAGGATGTTGTAGACGCCGTCGCGCCGGTTGCGGTTCACCGTGCGCCGAGTGCCCGTCAGTTCACGCGGGTAGTGGCAGAAGATGCCCATCCAGGCTTCGCTGGCGGTGGTGAGACCGACGAAGGGCACGTCCTGGGCGGTGCGCCCCAGCGACCCGTCGGCATCGATCAGGCCGCGCAGGTAGTCGCGCTCCGCGAACGGAGGCTCGGGCGGTGCCACGGTGAACGACTTGCGACCGGCCGGAAGGCCCGGTTCGACGAGGCGCTCACGGAACTCGCGGGCATGTGCCGTCCAGATGACCGAGGTGTGGTCGGCGGCGAAGTTGGTGGTACGGGTGCGGTGGCGGATGCTGCTCGGCCAGGGGCAGAGACGCTGGAAGGCCTCCAGCAGCGGTGTGTCGCGGGCCGACAGCTCCACGCTGATGCGCCCGCGGTTGCGCGTGCCTTCGTAGAGGTGCCCGTCGGCCTGGAGGAAGCCGAACATGTAGGCGTGGTCGGGGTTTTCGAGGTCGAATCCGGTCATGGCGCCAGCCTCTGTCCGGCGGTGCCCGCAGTGCCGCGGTTCGTCGGCGGATCATCCGATGGTGTGGTTGTCCTCAAGTCGAAATGTCGGATTCCGGACCCGGGCGGGATGGTGCGGGCGGCCGGGGACACAATGTCCGCGTGGACTACCAGGGACTTCTGCGGGAATCGATGGAGACCGCGCTCGGGGCGCCGGCGCGCGGGCGGCCGGCGGACTACATCCCGGCGTTGGCGCAGGCCGATCCGGAGGCGTTCGGGATGGCGATCGCGACGGTCGACGGCGGCGTGTTCGGGGTGGGGTCCTGGGAGGAGCCGTTCTCGATCCAGTCGGTGTCGAAGCTGTTCACGCTGGCGCTGGCGCTCGCGGAGGGCGACGAGCGGCTGTGGCGCGGGGTTGGCCGGGAGCCGTCCGGGAATCCGTTCAATTCGCTGGTGCAGCTGGAGACCGAGCACGGGATCCCGCGCAATCCGTTCATCAACGCGGGCGCGCTGGTGGTGACGGACCGTCTGCTGGAGCTGACCGGTGACGCGGTGGGGGCGGTGCGGGAGTTCCTGCGGCGGGAGTCGGGGAACGACGCGGTGGCGACGGACGACGCGGTCGCGGCCTCGGAGGCGCGGCACGGCCACCGGAACGCGGCGATGGCGCACTTCATGGCGAGCTACGGGAATCTGCGGAACCCGGTGGACAGTGTGCTGGCGCACTACTACGCGCACTGCGCGATCGCGGCGAGCTGCCGGGACCTCGCGCTGGCGGGCCTGTTCCTGGCGCGGCACGGGCTGCGGGTGGACGGTTCGCGGCTGCTGACCCGGAGCGAGGCGAAGCGGATCAACGCGGTGCTGCTGACCTGCGGGACGTACGACGCGGCGGGGGAGTTCGCCTACCGGGTGGGCCTGCCGGGGAAGAGCGGCGTGGGCGGGGGCGTGCTGGCGGTGCTGCCGGGCCGGGGCGCGGTGTGCGTGTGGGGGCCGGGGCTGGATGCGGCGGGGAACTCGGTGCTGGGGGTGGCGGCGCTGGACGCGCTGACCACGGCGACCGGCTGGTCGGTGTTCTAGCGGCGACCGGGAACGAGAACGAGAAGGGGTGCACCCGGCGGTGAGCCGTGGTGCACCCCTGCGTCGTGTCCGCTAAGCGATCAGCCCGCGGGGAGCTCGTCGAGGCCTTCCTGGACGAGCTTGGCGAGGCGGTCGAGTGCCTGGTCGGCGCCGTCGGCGTCGGAGGCGAGGACGACGGTGTCGCCGCCGGCCGCGCCGAGGGCGAGCAGGCCGAGCATGGAGCCGGCGTTGACCGGGTTGCCGCCGTCCTTGGCGATGGTGACGGGCACGCCCGTGGAGGTGACGGCGCGGACGAAGATGGAGGCGGGACGGGCGTGGAGGCCTTCGGCCCAACCGACGGTGACGCGGCGCTCAGCCATGGGACGTGCCTTTCGGTGGTGCTGGGTGGAGCCAGTTGTCTAGACCAGTGTCGCACGTCCCCCGCACGTCCGGAACGGTGCGGCACCCCGCACTCCCACCTTGGCCCCGCCGGAGCGGCACCCGCCATGCGGCTCGCCGCGGCCGCTCCCGGATAACCTGGCGGTTGTGGACGACTCCGGGACTTCACCCCGCACCGGTCAGGCCGACGAGCACAGCTACCCGCAGCACTGGGAGGCGGACGTCCTGCTGCGCGACGGCGGCGCGGCCCGGATCCGGCCGATCACCCCGGCCGACGCGGACCGCCTGGTCGAGTTCTACGGCCAGGTCTCCGACCAGTCGAAGTACTTCCGCTTCTTCGCCCCGTACCCGCGGCTGTCGGACAAGGACGTGCGGCGCTTCACCCACCACGACTACGTGAACCGGGTGGGCCTGGCGGCGGTGGTGCGGGACCGCTTCATCGCCACCGTCCGCTACGACCGGATCGACGAGCAGGGCCGCCCCTCGACCACAGGCACGGACGCCGAGGTGGCCTTCCTGGTGCAGGACGCCCACCAGGGCCGCGGGGTCGCCTCGGCGCTGCTGGAGCACATCGCGGCGGTCGCCCAGGAGCGCGGCATCCGCCGGTTCACCGCGGAGGTGCTGCCGGAGAACCGCAAGATGGTGAAGGTCTTCACCGACGCCGGCTACACCCAGCACCGCAGCTTCGCCGACGGCGTGGTGCACCTGGAGTTCGACCTGGAGCCGACGGCCGCCTCGCTGGCGGTCATGCGGGGACGCGAGCACCGCGCGGAGGCCCGCTCGGTGCAGCGGCTGCTGACGCCCCGGTCGGTGGCGGTGGTGGGGGTGTCGCGCAACCCCCAGTCGGTGGGACGGGGGCTGCTGCGCAGCCTCGCAGGGTTCCACGGCGAGGTGTACGCGGTGAACCGGAGCGCGCCCGCGGGCACGGTGCTGGACGGGGTGGCGGTGCACCGGTCGGTGCTGGACATCCCGGGGCCGGTGGACCTGGCGCTGCTGGCGGTGCCCGAGGCGGCGGTGCCGGGGGTGGTGGCGGACTGCGGGGCGCACGGGGTGCAGGGCCTGGTGGTGGTGACGGCCGGCTACGCGGAGACCGGCCCGGAGGGCCGGGACCGGCAGCGGGCGCTGGTGCGGCAGGCGCGCGCGGCGGGGATGCGGGTGGTCGGCCCGAACGCGTTCGGGCTGGTGTCGACCGATCCGGAGCGGCCGCTGAACGCCTCGCTGGCGCCGGTGCTGCCGGCCCGGGGCCCGATCGGGGTGTTCTGCCAGTCGGGGGCGATCGGGGTGGCGCTGCTGGAGGCGGCGCACCGGCGGGGCCTGGGGGTGTCGTCCTTCGCCTCGGTGGGGAACCGGGCGGACCTGTCGGGCAACGACATGCTGCAGTTCTGGGAGGAGGACCCCGCCACCGAGGTGGTGCTGATGTACATGGAGTCGTTCGGGAACCCGCGGAAGTTCACCCGGATCGCGCGGCGGTTGGCGGCGTCGAAGCCGGTGGTGGTGGTGAAGGGGGCGCGGCACACGGGGAGCCTGCCGCCGGGGCACACGGTGCAGCCGGCGTCGAGCCGGTTGAAGGACGCGACGGTGGACGCCCTGTTCCGGCAGGCGGGGGTGGTCCGGGTGGAGACGATCACCGATCTGTTCGACACGGGGGAGTTGCTGGCGGGGCAGCCGCTGCCGGCGGGGGACCGGGTGGCGGTGGTGGGCAATTCGGACTCGCTGGGTCTGTTGACGTACGACGCGTGTCTGGGGAGCGGGCTGCGGCCGCGGTCGCCGGTGGATCTGACGACGGCGGCGACGGGGGAGAACTACCGGATCGCGCTGGACACGGCGCTGGGTGATCCGGGGGTGGACGCGGTGATCGCGGTGGCGATCCCGCCGATCGGGGTGCACGGCGGCGGGGCGGCGGAGCCGGAGGACGAGCCGGAGATCGCGGCGGCGCTGGTGGACGCCGGGGTGCGGGCCCGCGAGTTGGGCAAGCCGCTGCTGCTGACGCACCTGGCGCTGGGCGGGCTGGCGGAGCGGCTGCGGGCGGCGCGCATCCCGTCGTTCCCTGCGCCGGAGCGGGCGGTGCGTGCGCTGGCGAACGCCGTGCACTACGCGGGGTGGCGGCGGTGGAGTGCGGAGGCGGAGCGGACGGCGCGGATCCCGGAGCTGGAGGGGATCGACGAAGGGCGGGCGCGGGCCCTGGTGGAGGCGGCGCTGGGGACGCGGCTGGCGGTGGCGGCGCGGACGCAGCCGGGGGGTGCCCGGTTCACGCTGCCGGAGGCGGACGCGGAGGCGTTGCTGGGCTGCTACGGGATCGTGGTGCGGCCGGTGCTGCCGGCGCCGGACGAGGAGTCGGCGGTGCGGGCGGCGGAGCGGCTGGGGTATCCGGTGGCGTTGAAGGCGACGGCGGACCATCTGCGGCACCGCCCGGACCTGGGGAGCGTGCGGCTGGACCTGACCGGTGAGGAGGGGCTGCGGCGGGCGCACCGGGAGTTGGACGCGCTGTTGGGCGGGGCGGCGCAGGCGCGGCTGGTGGTGCAGCAGCTGGCGCCGCGCGGGGTGGACACGGTGATCGGTGCGGCGGTGGATCCGGCGGTGGGCACGATTCTGAGTTTCGGCCTGGCGGGGGCGCCGGCGGAGCTGCTGGGTGATCTGGCGCACCGGTTGGTGCCGGCGACGGACCGGGACGTGGCGGCGTTGATCCGGGAGGTGCGGGCGGCTCCGCTGCTGTTCGGCTGGCGGGGGGCGGATCCGGTGGACACGAGGGCGTTGGAGGAGCTGCTGCTGCGGGTGTCGCGGCTGGTGGACGATCTGCCGGAGGTGGCGTCGGTGGATCTGGAGCCGGTGGTGGTGGCGCCGCAGGGGTTGGCGGTGCTGGGGGCGGTGGTGCGGATCGCGCCGCTGCCGGTGCGGACGGATCTGGGGCCGCGGGCGATGAGCAGCCTGTAACCTTGCTTGGCTGCGCCGCTCGGCGGCGCTGACCAGCCCCCGCAGGGCGGGCCCGGCAAGCGGGTCCGGAAGCTTGGCGCAGTGCCGCCCGCTTCGTCGGCGGGACATGCCAGGATGGAGACATGGCCAAGACCGGTACCACCACCACGCAGGACCTGCGGTCGGCGATCGAGCGCAGCGGCTACTACCCGGCCCTGGTGTCCGAGGCCGTGGAGTCCGCGGTGGGCCCTGAGCCGATCAGCTCCTACCTGGTGCACCAGGAGACGACATTCGACGCGAACGAGGTGCGCCGGCACGTGACGGTGCTGGTGCTCACCCCGTCGCGTTTCGTGGTGAGCCACACGGACGAGCAGAACGGTGATGCGGCGACTCCGGTGCCGTACGCGACGACGTCGACCGAGTGTGTCCGCCTGGACCGGATCAATTCGGTCGTGGTGAGCCGCATGGTGGCGAATCCGGAGACGTACACGCCGGGGACGCTGCCGCGCGAGGTGGTGCTGACCATCGGCTGGGGTGCGGTGCAGCGGCTGGATCTGGAGCCGGCCGGCTGTTCGGATCCGAACTGCGACGCGGACCACGGGTACACGGGTTCGGCGACGGCGGACGACCTGTCGCTGCGGGTGTCGGAGGCGGGTGACGGCCCGGAGACGGTCGCACAGGCGCTGGTGTTCGCGCGGGCGCTGTCCGAGGCGACGATGGCCACCCGGGTCTGAGGCCGCCGTCACGCATGCTCGGTTACGACGCTTTCGAGATTCTTGATCCTTCGGACGCTCCGGCTCCGGCGTACGGCTGCGGTTCGTTGGCGGACCTGCTGCCCGCGGTGGCGGCGGGTCTTGGTGTGCCCGGCTTCGAGAGCGGGCTGCTCCTGGAGCCGGCGGACCGGGTGTGCGTGTTCCTGGTGGACGGGATGGGCTGGGAGCTGGTCCGCCGGCATCCGGAGTACGCGCCCTTCCTGACCTCGCTGTCGGCGGGGGCGAGTCCGATCACCTCGGGGTTCCCGTCGACGACGGCGACGTCGTTGGCGTCGGTGGGGACGGGGCTGACGCCGGGGGTGCACGGGCTGGCCGGGTACACGGTGCGGGTGCCGGGCCGGAACGAGCTGATGAACCAGTTGCGGTGGGTGCCGCCGGTGCCGCCGCGGGAGTGGCAGCCGCATCCGACGGTGTTCGACCGGGTTTCGCGGGCGGGTGTGGCGACGGCGCAGGTGTCGTCGCCGTTGTTCGCGCAGACGCCGCTGACGCAGGTGGCGCTGTCGGGGGGGACGTTCCTGGGCCGGACGACCGGCGAGGAGCGGATGGATCTGGCGGCGAGCTGGCTGGCGGAGCACGACCGGGCGCTGGTGTACACGTACGTGAGCGAGCTGGACGGGGCGGGGCACCGGTTCGGGGTGGACTCGGACGAGTGGCGGATGACGCTGAACACGGTGGACCGGCTGGTGAAGCGGCTGGCGGAGCAGTTGCCGCCGCGGTCGGCGCTGTACGTGACGGCGGACCACGGCATGATCGACATCGCGCCGGAGGACCGGGTCGACTTCGACGAGGACTGGGAGCTGTCCGCGGGGGTGGCGCTGCTGGGCGGCGAGGGCCGGGCCCGGCACGTGTACGCGGTGCCGGGTGCGGCGGCGGACGTCCACGCGGTGTGGAGCGAGGTCCTGGGCGACCGGATGTGGGTGGCGACGCGGGAGCAGGCGGTGGCGGCCGGCTGGTTCGGTCCGGTGGTGGACGAGCGGGTGCTGCCGCGGATCGGCGATGTGGTGGCGGCGGCGCGGGACGACATCGCGGTGGTCGCGTCGCGCAAGGAGCCGGGGGAGTCCTCGATGGTCGGCCTGCACGGGTCGATGACCGCGGTGGAGCAGCTGGTGCCGCTGCTCGACGTCCGTACCTGATGCTGTCCGCACCGTTCTTCCCCCGATCGAAAGGCCCTTGTCCCACCCATGGCTGAACTGGTGTTCTTCTCGGGCACGATGGACTGCGGCAAGTCGACGCTGGCGCTGCAGATGGATCACAACCACGCGGCGCGCGGCCGCCAGGGCATCATCTTCACCCGGCACGACCGGGCGGGGACGGCGACGATCTCCAGTCGGCTGGGGCTGCGCGCGGACGCGGTGGAGGTCGCCGACGACTTCGACTTCCAGGCGCACGTGGTGCACCTGCTGTCGGCGGGGGGCAAGGCGGACTACCTGATCTGCGACGAGGCGCAGTTCTTCTCGGCGGAGCAGATCGATCAGCTGGCCCGGGTGGTGGACGAGCTCGGTATCGACGTCTACACGTTCGGCATCACGACGGACTTCCGGACGCGGCTGTTCCCCGGGTCGCAGCGGCTGATCGAGCTGGCGGACCGGGTCGAGGTGCTGCAGGTGGAGGCGCTCTGCTGGTGCGGGGCGCGGGCGACGCACAACGCGCGGACGGTCGGCGGGGTGATGGTCGTCGAGGGTGCGCAGGTGGTGGTCGGGGACGTCGCGGTCTCGGAGGACCAGATCGGCTACGAGGTGCTGTGCCGCCGCCACCACCGGCGCCGGCTGACGGCGGCGACGGCCCGGGCGTCGGTGCTCTCCCCGGACGTGCTGCCGTTCGAGGGCTGACGGAGCGTCGGAGGGCGCCGGTCTTGCCACAATGGCGGGTATGACTTCCACGTCCCCGCTGATTCCCGTCGACGAGCTCGCCGCGGCCCTGGCCGGTCCGCGGCCGCCCGTTCTGCTCGATGTCCGCTGGCAGTTGGGTGGTCCGCCCGGTGCCGGGGAGTACGCGGCCGGGCACCTGCCCGGTGCGCACTACGTCGACCTGGACGCCGAGCTGGCCGCGCCGCCCGGCCGGGCCGGCCGCCATCCGCTGCCGGATCCGGCGGTGCTGGGGGCGGCGCTGCGCCGGGCCGGGGTGTCGGCGGCCCGTCCGGTGGTGGTGTACGACGCGGGGCCTGCGACGTCGGCCGCGCGCGCGTGGTGGCTGCTGCGCTGGGCGGGGCACGGCGAGGTGCGGGTGCTGGACGGCGGGCTGGCCGCGTGGCGGGCGGCCGGGCTGGCGGTGTCGACGGAGCGTCCGGCGGACGAGGCGGGGGATTTCGCGCCGGCGCCGGGTGCGCTGCCGACGGTGGACGCGGACGGGGCGGCGGAGCTGGCGCGCAAGGGCGTGCTGCTGGACGCGCGGGCTGGCGAGCGGTACCGCGGTGAGGTGGAGCCGGTCGATCCACGGGCGGGCCACATCCCGGGTGCGGTGTCGGCGCCGACGACGGACAACCTGGGTCCGGACGGCCGGTTCCGGAGTGCTGCGGAGCTGGTGGCCCGGTTCGCGGCGCTCGGCGCGGACGGCTCGGTGCCGTTCGGCGTGTACTGCGGTTCGGGGGTGACGGCCGCGCACGAGCTGCTGGCGCTGGAGAGCGCCGGAGTGACCGGCGGTGTGCTGTACCCGGGGTCGTGGAGCGAGTGGTCGGGCGACCCGGCGCGGCCGGCGGCGACCGGGGAGCTGCCGGGCTGACGGCGGACACGGTTCGGGGCGGTCACCCGCGCGGGTGACCGCCCCGAACCGGGGCGGGGCCAACCGCAGCGTCTTGGGGCCGGGGGCGAAGTCGAAGGAGTGCCACCAGGGCACGGGGGGGCGG
>NZ_JBFBJZ010000021.1:0-119696 GCF_040686255.1 Kitasatospora sp. NPDC085879
GGCTGGCCCCCCCCCCCAGCGTGTGGTTGTGCCGCGTCCCGCCCCCCCGGGCTTCCCCGCGCCCCCCCGGGGGGGGGGGCGGGGGGGGCCCCCCCCCCGCCCCGGTGGTGGCGGGTCCGTCAGTGCTGCGGGTGCCGGGCGGCCTGCTGCTGGAGCAGGGCGGCGACGTTCGCGACGTCGTCGTCGATCTCCAGGAAGCCGTCGAAGTCGGCGGCCTGGGTGTTGTTGACGCCGGCGAAGAAGGTGTGGAGGCGGCCGTTGCCCGCGTCCAGGTAGCCGGCGATGGTCTCGGCGCCGACGGCGAGCTGCTGGTTGAGGTAGTCGAAGCCGGCGACCGTGCCGGTCTTGGCCCAGACCTTGCCCTTGGCCGGGCAGTCGGTGCAGTTGTCGGCGAGGGTGCCGTCGACGCCGAGGATCGGCAGGGCGTTGCGGAAGGTGTCCGCCTCGGGGGTGCGCAGCCAGTACGCGAGGATCTGGTTGATGGCGACCGGTGTCGCCCGGTCGACGGGGTCGCCGCCGCGGCCGTCCGCGAGCTGGACCTGGGTGAGGTCGACGCCGGCCCGCTCCAGGAAGGCCCGCAGGACGGGGAAGCCGTCCACGCAGTCGTGGCTGCCGGCGGCGACGGCCATCAGGCAGATCCCGAGGTTGGCGCCGAGGTTGTGGCTGACCTTGAGGATGAGGCGGGTGTACTGCTCGAACGGCGGGGAGACGTAGGCGGCGACCCGGGAGCCCGCGGGGTAGTCGGCGGGCAGCAGGCCGACCGGGTTGGGTCCGACCGGGCGGGCGGTGACGGTGACGCCGGCCCGGGCGAGCGCCTCGATCAGGGCGGTGCGGGCGAAGGCGTTCGGGTCCTGGATGTGCGAGATCCGCAGGACGGGGTCGGCGTCGGCGGCGATGGTGCCGGACAGCGTGATCCGGGTGCCGTCCGGGTTGATGGAGACCTGGATGTCGGTGGTGCCGCCGGCCGGCACCGTCCGCACCGTGGAGGTGACCTGGTACGGCGCGACCTGCGGCCGCCAGAACAGCTGGGCGGTCTGCCCGGGGGCGGTCGGGGTGGTCAGCAGGTCGATGACGTTGTCGTTGACGATCATCGGGGTGGGCAGCGGGTCGAGCGGGGGCTAGGCCGTGAACAGCCGCGGGTCGACCGCCACGTTGCCGCGGACCTGGCTGATCCCGGCCGAACGGACCTGCTGGGCGATGGAGTTCAGGCCCGCCAGCGGGTCCTCGGGGGTCAGGGTGGCACCCGGGACGTCGTTGGCGTAGGTGCGGTCGATCGGGGTGAAGTCGACCGTGCCGTCCGGCTTGGTCCGGCCGCCCATGGTGAGGTCGCCCTGCGCGACCATCACCAGGTTGCCGTTGAGGACGGAGCCGGAGCGGCTGCCGAGGGCGTTCACCGGGGTGGTGAAGCGGTGGTCGCCGCCGAGGGTGTCCCAGGCGCCGGAGACGCTGAACAGCTTGGCCACCGAGCCCGGGATCAAGAACTTGCCGCCCTGCAGGTCGTGAACGGTCCGGCCGGTCTCCGGGTCCTGCTCCAGGATCCCCCACTGGGATTGCTGGTAGGCCGGCTTGGCCAGGATCGCGTCGATCCCGGGTCCGAGGTCCTGGTGCCCCTTGGCCGGGGCGGCCGCTCCGGTCGTCGCGGTGACGCCGATCAGCACCGCGCCGATGCCGGCCCACACCCGCCAGCTCCGGGTCTTCGCTCGCATGTGTTCAACCATTCGGGAGTCGGATGGCCGGTCGAACCGGGCCTTACCGACGGAGAATAGGAACGCGGGCGGAGCGAACCGGCCGACAGCGCCGGTCGGTGACGTGGTGTCACCCGAGTGCTGAGCGGTTTCGTCCGATCGGCCGCGCCCCGGCCGGACCGCGGACGGTCCCGCCGGGGCGCCGACCGGAGGTCAGCCGCGCTTGGCGAACAGCAGCTTCCACGGGGCGAGCGCCGACTCGACCTGGACGCCGAAGCTCATCTTGGAGGCGCCCTTGACGCGCTCCTCGAAACGGATCGGCACCTCGGCGATCCGCAGGCCGCGGCGGACGGTGCGGTGGTTCATCTCGACCTGGAACGAGTAGCCGTTGCTGTGGATCGACTGCGGGTCGATCGCGCGCAGGGTGTCCGCCTTCCACGCCTTGAAACCGGCGGTGGCGTCCTTGACGTGCAGCCGCAGGATCGCGTTGACGTAGAAGTTGGCCCAGGCGGAGAGCGCCTTGCGGTGCCACGGCCACTCCGACGCGGTCGAGCCGCCGGGCACGTAGCGGGAGCCGAGCACCACCGCGGCGTCGCCGGAGAGCAGGGTGTCGACCATGACCGGGACGACGGACGAGGGGTGCGACAGGTCGGCGTCCATCTGCACGACCACATCGGCACCCTCGTCCAGCGCCCGGGTCATGCCGGCGATGTAGGCGCGGCCCAGGCCGTCCTTCTCGGTGCGGTGCAGCACGCCCACGGTGCCGGGCGAGTCGGCGGCCAGCTTGTCGGCGACCTCGCCGGTGCCGTCGGGCGAGTTGTCGTCGACGACCAGCACGTGCAGGTTGGGCATCCCCAGGTCGGCGAGCAGGCCGACGATGACCGGCAGGTTCTCCCGCTCGTTGTACGTGGGTACGACGACGACGACCTTGGGGGAGGCGTCCACCATGAATCAGATCCCTTGTTCGATACGTTCCGTGACGTCTTCGGCGAGTCTACGACCGGGCTCCGGGCCGTCGGCACGCCGGTCTCCCACCCCCGGGCGTCAGGCGCCCGGCTGCGCGGCGCGCGGGCGCCAGGCCCGGGCGGCGGCGATCCGGCGGGTGGCGCTGGGGTGGGTGCCGAAGAGCAGCACCAGCAGGCGCGGCGGGTCGACGTCGGAGACGTTGGCGAGCGCGAGACGGCGCTGCATGGCGATGAACTGCTCCGGGTCCGACGTGAGTTCGAGCGCGTGCCGGTCGGCCCTGGCCTCGATCCGGCGGCTCGCCGCGGCCTGCAGCGGGCCGCTCGCGGAGCCGATCAGCGCGACCAGGGCGGCCAGCAGCGGCAGGGAGCGCGGGTCTGCGGCGCTGTCGGCGCCGGCCGCGTCCAGCAGCGGCTGCCAGCCCGCCGCCAGCCCGACCAGGACGACGGCGGCGGCGGCCCCGGCCGCGCCGAGCAGGGTGCCGGTCAGCACGTCCCGGTGCTTCACATGGCCGAGCTCGTGGGCGACGACCAGTTCCACCTCGCGCGGTGCGGCGGTGCTCAGCAGGGTGTCGTAGGCGACGATGCGGCGGGTCGAACCGAGGCCCGAGACATAGGCGTTGAGTGCGGTGGTGCGGCGCGAGGCGTCCGCGACGAGGACGTCCCGCACCCGGACGCCGTCCCGGTCGGCGAGGCCCAGCAGGGCGTCGCGCAGCGGGCCGTCCGGCATCGGGTCGAAGCGGTTGAAGACCGGCTCGATCAGCAGCGGGTGCAGGAAGGACAGCGCGGTCACCAGCAGGGCGGCGAGGACGGCTCCGGGGATCCACCAGCCGTCCGGCCACCGGCCGGTGAGGGCGTACAGGCCGAGCGCGGCGGGCAGCAGCAGCGCGAGGCCGAGGCCCAGGCCGCGCAGGGCGTCCAGCGCCCAGCCGCCCCAGCCCTGGGTGACCAGGCCGTAGCGCGCCCGGACGACCCTGATCCGGGCGCCGAAGGGCATCCGCACGGCCTGGCCGAGGACGGCCAGCGCCGCCGCGCCGCCCAGCACCTCGGCGGTGCGCGAGCCGCCGAACAGGCCGCCCGCCCAGGTCACCAGCGCGGCGCCGGCCGGGGTGAGGCCGAGCACGAGGGTGAGGGCGAGCGCGGTGAGCGCGCCGCCGAGCAGCCACGGCACCTGGGAACGCCGCAGGGCCCGGCCGCGGGCCACCTGCTCGGGCGTGAAGTCGGGGTCGTCCGCCATGGCACCACCCTACGGAAGGCCGCTCGTCGGGATGCGGACCCGTCGGAACGTGACGGGCCCGAACGTGACCGGTCCCAACGTGACCGGTCGGAACGTGAAAGGGCCCGCCGCCCTCTCCGCGGTGCGGAGGGGACGGCGGGCACAAGCTCCGGGAAGAGCGCGGATCAGACCTGGCCGGCCTTCTCCAGGGCCTCGCAGCAGGTGTTCACCAGGAGGCGGGTGACGACGTAGGGGTCGACGTTCGCGTTCGGGCGGCGGTCCTCGATGTAGCCCTTCTGCTCCACCTCGACCTGCCACGGGATGCGGACGGAGGCACCGCGGTTCGAGACGCCGTAGGAGTAGACGTTCCACGGGGCGGTCTCGTGCTTGCCGGTGAGACGGGACTGGATGTCGTCGCCGTACTGGCTGACGTGCTCCATGACCTTCTCCTCCGAGGCACCGAGGGACTCGCAGGCGGTGATGATCGCCTCGTAGCCCTCGCGCATCGCCCGGGTGGAGAAGTTGGTGTGCGCACCCGCACCGTTCCAGTCACCGCGGGCCGGCTTGGCGTCGAGGGTGGCGTCGATGCCGAACTCCTCGGCGGTGCGGTAGAGCAGGTAGCGGGCGATCCACATGTCGTCCGAGACGGTCAGCGCGTCGACCGGGCCGATCTGGAACTCCCACTGGCCGGGCATGACCTCGGCGTTGATGCCGCAGATGGCGAGGCCGGCGTCCAGGCAGCGGTCGAGGTGCAGCTCGACGATCTCGCGGCCGAAGACCTCCTCGGCACCCACGCCGCAGTAGTAGCCGCCCTGCGGAGCCGGGAAGCCGCCCTCGGGGAAGCCGAGCGGGCGGGAGCCCTTGAAGAAGGTGTACTCCTGCTCGATGCCGAAGATGGCCTCCTGGGAGGCGTACTTCTCGGCGACCTCGCGCAGCAGGGCGCGGGTGTTGGACTCGTGCGGGGTGCCGTCGATCTCGAGGACCTCGCACAGCACCAGGATGTTGTCACCACCGCGGATGGGGTCCTTGACGACCTTCACCGGCTCGAGCACGCGGTCCGAGGCGTGACCCTCGGCCTGGTTGGTCGAAGAACCGTCGAAGCCCCAGGTGGGGATCTTGTCCGCGTTCGGCAGCACCCGAGTCTTGGAACGGAGCTTGGCGGTCGGCTTGGTGCCGTCGATCCAGATGTACTCGGCCTTGATTGCCATTGCGGTGAACCTCACTGCTTGGGTGGTGGGTGCCCGCGTAGCGTCGCAAGTCGCCGTTTCCCGGTTGTTCCTCCTATGTAACGCCCATGTGAACCAACCGTCCGCTGCGGCACGCTCACAGTCGGACAGTGCACGTCTCATCATGCGGGCACACCCGTGGGACGGCTGGCCCACCGGAGGCGGTCAGCGGTGGCGCGCGCGGGCCCGCCGGCGGCGGGTGACCCAGAGCGCCGCACCGCCCGTGACCAGCAGCGTCGCCGCTCCGCCGAGCAGTGCGCCGGTGCCGCTGCTGCCGGTCGTGGCGAGCGCCTGCGGCTGCTTCGCCGGCCCCGGGAGGTTCGCCTTCGTGGGCTTCGGGGCCGGCGCAGAGGTCTGGACCACCGGCGCCGGCGCGGGCTTCTCGCAGGAGACGGAGGCCACCGTGACCCTGCCCGTCACACGGGCGACGTTGAGGTTCAGCGGGTTGACGTCGACCGACACCTCCAGCGCGGAGGCGGCGGCCGTCGTGGAGGTGACCGTCTTCTTGGAGAACTCCACCTCCACCGTGCCGACGGCGGGCACGGTGACCCGGCTCGGGCTGTTCAGCCCGACGCTGACCGGGCGGCCGAGCACGGTCAGCTTCAGCGGGGAGGTCACCTTGGCGGTGGGCTGCCCGTCCACCGGGCAGGTGACCTCGGCGGAGAGCGCCTGCAGGCCGAGCAGGGTGGTGCCGGGCAGGCCGGGGGCGTGCACGTTCGCGTCGGCGAGCGTGACGGAGGCCGAGGTGCCGCGGGCGTCGGCGTGCGTGACGGAGCGGCCCACGTCCGCCTTGACCAGGGTCACCGGGCGGCCGCGGTCGACGCCGTCCACTGCGGCGGTGAGCATCGAGGCGTCCCGCTCGGCGGGCGTCTGCACCCTGTTGAGGGTGGCGTCGACGGGGATGCGCACCGCCTTGTCGAGCAGCGACACCTCCAGGTCGACCTCGGCGGTGACCGCCCGGGCGCTGCCCGCCGAGGGCCCGGGCTCGGCGGCCCGCGCGGCGGCGGCGGGGAGCGAGACGGCGAGCGCGGAGGCGGCGAGCGAGGCGGCGACGGCGCGGACGGAAGAACGGGACGGCATGACGGAGTGACCCCCACAGACGGACCGGGAGAGCGCGCCACCGACGTCACCCGCGCGGGGCGCGGAGACGTCACCCCCGCGCGGGCGCGGACAAGGCGGGGCGCGCACCGGTCCGGGGGAAGGGGCTCGTGCTCTGACTGACACTCAGTCTCACTCGAACCGTCCGTCACCCGAGCACCACGGAGCGTCAGTTCACTCCTTCGGGTGAGGTTGACGCCGCGGTCTGACGCGCCCGGGCCGCGGCGTCCGAGACTTCGTCCAACTCCGTTACGGCAGGCGCCAGTCCACCGGCTGCGCGCCCTGCCCGACCAGCAGCTCGTTCGCCCGGCTGAACGGGCGGGAGCCGAAGAAGCCGCTGTCGGCGGAGTACGGGCTCGGGTGCGGCGACTCGACCGCCGGGATCCCGCCGAGCAGCGGACGCGCATTGCGGGCCGGCCGACCCCAGAGGATCGCCACCAGCGGACCGCCGCGGGCCGCCAGCGCCCGGATCGCCTGCTCGGTGACCTCCTCCCAGCCCTTGCCCTGGTGCGAGTTGGTCTTGCGCGGCGTCACCGTCAGCACGCGGTTGAGCAGCAGCACGCCCTGCTGTGTCCACGGAGTGAGATCGCCGGTGGACGGCGGCGGGAAGCCGAGGTCCGTCCCGTACTCCTGGTAGATGTTCACCAGGCTCGGCGGGATCGGCCGGACGTCGGGCGCCACGGAGAAGCTCAGGCCCACCGCGTGGCCCGGGGTCGGGTACGGGTCCTGACCGACGATCAGGACGCGGACCTGGTCGAAGGGCTGCTGGAAGGCGCGCAGCACGTTCGGGCCGGAGGGCAGATAGGTGCGGCCGGCCGCCAGCTCGGCGCGCAGGAAGTCGCCCATGGCGGCGATGCGGGGCGCCACGGGCTCCAGGGCGCGGGCCCAGCCGGGTTCGACGATCTCGTGCAGAGGACGGGGTGCCATGGTGATCACCCTAGCGGCCCACTCCGACACGCCGCCGGGGAGCTTGACGCCCGGCCGGTGCCCGTACTCGCCGGCCCCGGCGCTCAGGCCGGGCCGCTCAGGCCACTACACTGCCGCGCAGCACCACGGCCCGCGGATCGGCCAGCACCCGGACGTCCGCCCGCGGGTCCTCCGCGTAGACCACCAGGTCCGCCGGCGCGCCCTCGGTCAGACCGTCCCGGCCGAGCCACTCGCGGGCCGCCCAACTGGCCGCCGACAGCGCCTCGGTGGCCGACAGGCCGGCCTTCACCAGCTCGGCCACCTCGTCCGCCACCAGGCCGTGCGCGAGCGAGCCGCCCGCGTCGGTGCCGACGAACACCGGGATGCCCGCGTCGTGCGCGGCGCCCACCGTGTCGTAGCGGCGCTCGTGCAGCCGCCGCATGTGCGCCGACCAGGCCGGGAACTTGTGCTCGCCGCCCGCCGCGAGCCTCGGGAAGGTCGCGATGTTGACCAGCGTCGGCACGATCGCGACCCCGCGCTCGGCGAACCGGGGGATCAGCTCCTCGGTGAGCCCGGTCGCGTGCTCGACGCAGTCGATGCCCGCCGCCAGCAGGTCCGGCAGCGACGCGGCGGCGAAGCAGTGCGCGGTGACCCGGGCGCCCTCCTCGTGCGCGGCGGCGATCGCCTCACGCAGCGCGTCCCCGGGCCAGCAGGCGGTCAGGTCGCCCTCCTCGCGGTCGATCCAGTCACCGACCAGCTTCACCCAGCCGTCGCCGCGGCGGGCCTCGTGCCGGACGAACGCGGCCAGGTCGCCCGGCTCGATCTCGTGCGCGTAGTTGCGGATGTAGCGGCGGGTGCGGGCGATGTGCCGGCCGGCCCGGATGATCCGGGGCAGGTCCTCGCGGTCGTCGATCCAGCGGGTGTCGGCAGCCGAGCCGGCGTCCCGGATCAGCAGGGTGCCCGCGTCCCGGTCGGTGAGCGCCTGCTTCTCGCTGGTGGCGTCGTCCACGGCGCCGTGCGCGTCCAGCCCGACGTGGCAGTGCGCGTCGACCAGGCCGGGCATCGCCCAGCCGGAGACCGTGCGCACCTCGGCCGCGTGCGCGGGCCGGTCGAAGGTGACCCGGCCGTCCACCACCCACAGCTCGTCCCGGACGTCCTCGGGCCCGACCAGCACCCGCCCCTTGATGTGCAGCACCGCGCCATCGCTCATGCCGGCACTCTACCGACGGGTCACGGCCCGGCGGGCCGGGCCGCCGCGGCAGACCGGCGACACACCCCGCCGTACCCGAAAGGCCTCCGCCTGAGCGCCCTCCTGACCTCCCGCCGCTGACCGCCGCCCGCTCGATCCCGGTGCGCTCCCCACACCGCCGGCGTCCATCACCTCGGGCCGGCGCCGCGGTCTCCGTACGGGCTGCTCGGCTTCGACCGGTTACTCGGTTTCGGCCAGGGCAGCGAGAATCAAGGCGCTGACGGCCTTGGTGGACACCGGGTTCTGGCCCGTGATCAGGCGGCCGTCACGCACTGCATGCGGCGTCATGGGGACGGTGGAGCGCACATACTTGGCCCCCTTCGCGCGCAGTTCGTCCTCCAGGAGGAATGGCACCCTTCGCTTCACGCCGGCAAGACTTTCCTCGACCGTCGCGAAGCCTGTGACGGTGCGGTTCTGTACGAGCGGGCTCCCGTCGGCGTCCTGGAGGTTGATGAGGGCGCACGCCCCGTGGCAGACCGAGGAGACGATGCCGCCACTGGTGTAGATGGCCCGAGCTGTTCGCTGCAGGTCGGCGTTGTCGGGAAAGTCCCACATTGTTCCATGACCACCCGTGAAGAAGATCGTGGAGTAGTCGTCCGGATCTACGTCGGCAACAGAATCGGTGCCTTTCAGGACGGTCACGAAGGCCGGGTCGGCGAGATAACTGCGAACCGTCCGGTCGGCGAACAGCCGGCCGAGACTTCGAGGGTCGAGGGGTACCTCGCCGCCCGCCGGGCTCACCACATCCACAGTGCGGCCGCTCTTCACCGCCTTGTCGTAGAAATGGACGAGTTCGCCCAGCCACAGGCCGGTCCGGTGCCTACTCGCCCCATAGGTGGCCTGATTGGTCACCACCGCGAGAATCTTCTTCTGTCTCATCTTTCCCATCTTCCCTTTGCCGGCCACCTGAGCATTCGGGCTCGGACGGGGGCCGGGCTCGCCGCTCAGGCCTGCTCGGTGGGGCGTACCAGCAGTTCGGCGACGGCCACGTGCCGGGGGCGGGTGACGATGTAGCCGACGGTGTCGGCGATGTCCTGGCTCTGCAGCCGTTCGATGTCGCCCAGGGCAGCGACGATGTGCTGCTGGATGACGTCGGGGTTGTGCGTGCGCAGTTCGGTGTCGACGCTGCCCGGCTCGATGACGGACACGCGGACGTGCTGGCGTGCGAGTTCCTGGCGCAGCGCCTCGCTGAAGGCACCGACGCCGAACTTGGTGGCGCTGTACACGGCGGACATGGCGTAGGCGTTGCGGCCGGCGAGCGAGCCGATGTTGACGATGTCGGCGACCTGACGCGGCTCCTCGGCGGCGGCCTTGACAAGGTGGGGGACGGCCGCGTGGGCGGTGTACATCAGGCCCATGAGGTTGATGTCGATCATGCGCCGCCAGCCGTCCAGGTCCGCAGCGGGGGCGGGTCCGAGCAGCATGAGGCCGGCGTTGTTGACCAGCGTGTCCAGGCGGCCCAGGTTCTCGACGGTCCGCTCGACCGCTTCCGCGGCGGCCTGGGCGGTGGTGATGTCGGCGGGCACGACCAGGGCCCTGCCGCCGGCGTCGGAGATTTCCGCGGCGAGGTCGGTGAGCCGGTCCTCACGCCGGCCGACCACGGCCACGGAGGCGCCCTCGCGGGCAAGCTCCAGGGCGGTGGCGCGGCCGATGCCGCTGGATGCCCCGGTGACCAGGGCGACGGTTCCTTCGAGACGACGAGTCATCGTTCAAGCCTTTCGATGCGCGGCACGGCCGCCTTGCTGCGGGCCGTGCGGGATGGGGGAGAGGGCGGCCCTCCTGGCGAGGGCCGTACGGGGGGAGGCCGCTCACGGCCGGGCCGAGGGCAGAATGGGGAAGTGAGCACCACTGGGCGGAAGACGATCAATGCCAAGCATCAGGAGACCACCATCGAGGGAGACCTGCCGCCTCGCGAACGTCTGGTCCTGGCCGCGTCGCGGCTGTTCTATTACGAGGGTGTACGAGCGATCGGCGTGGAGCGGCTGATCGCCGAGGCCGGGGTGACGAAGGTGACCTTCTACCGGCACTTCGCCGCCAAGGACGACCTGGTCGTGGCCTATCTGCGGACCAAGGACGCCTACTACCGCGAGGTGGCCGAGCCGCTGGCCGCCGGGCACCCGCCCGGGGAGGCGATCGACCTGATCTTCGAGGCGATCGCCGAGCACGCCCGCGAGCGCGGCTTTCGCGGATCGCCGTTCTTGAACGCGGCCGCCGAGTACCCGGATGCCGGCCATCCGGTACGCGGCCTGGTGGCATCTCACCGGGACTGGCTCCGCGCCCTCTTCCAGGAGCTGCTCACCCGGCTCGGCCACGCCGCCCCCGAGTCGGCCGCCGGCGCGCTGCTGATGCTGTACGACGGCGCGATGGCAGCCGGCTACCTGGACGACGCGACGGCCGCCCACACGACCCTGCTGGACGCGGTCCGACTGATCCGGTCGGGCGGCTGACCCCGTCGAGGGTGCGCGCGACACCGGCCCCCTGGTGGATCCCGGGCGAGCCGGGGCGCGGATTGGCTTCATGGCACTTCACCTCTGTTCGACGTGCACCGGGACCGGCCGACAGTTGCCTGCCAGGCAGTCCCGCCGGGAAGGCCGAGATGCCATTCCCAGGTGGTAGGTAGACCGGTCACTCTACCTAGCGACCGACCATACCTCCCTGGCGTCCACGCGCCAAGGGGGGTGATCCGCGTGTGGGATCCCTCACCGGTAACGGCTCTCGCTGCTCGGCCGGAAGGAGCGCAGGACGGACGCCGGACGGGCCGTCCTCCCGCACGCCGTGTCGAGGACCGGGTGGGGCGCTCCGCACTGGTGCGTCACGACGGCTGTCAGTCGTCCGGCGTGTAGGACTCGACGACGGGATGCCAGGTGTCCTGGAGCTGGGGCTGGGTGGAGCCGACGGCCCAGAGGGCACCGGTGCCGGGGACGGGGGTGACGGAGAAGAAGGAGGCTCCGGCCGCGGCGGGGTCGGCGGGGAGGTACGTCCAGGTGCCGTCGCGGTGGCGGAGGGTGAAGGCGGGGGTGGCGGCGCCGGGCTGTTCGCCGGCCGCCCAGAGGGTGCCGTCGGGGGCGGCGGCCACCGCGTGGAGCTGGCCGTCGGCCTCGGCGGGCGGGTCGGCGCTCTGCCAGTCGCGGCCGTCCCAGTGCAGCAGGTAGGGGCGGGCCGGGCCGTCCTCGTCGGTGGTGGAGCCGACGGCCCAGACGTCGTCCGGGGCGACGGCGGCGACGGACTCCAGGGTGGCGCTGCCGCCGTCCGGGCCGGGGGCGTCTACGATCCGCCAGGTGCGGCCGTCCCAGTGCTCGGTGAGCGGGCGGCCGGTGCCGTCCGGGTCGTAGGCGACGCCGACCGCCCAGAGGCCGCCGGCCCGGTCGGCGGCGGCGCCGAGCAGCAGGGCGTCGCCCTCCGTCCCCGGGGTGGGCACGGCGGCCCAGGCGGAGCCGTTCCAGTGGAGGGCGAGCGGGCGGGGTGCGGTGGTGCGGTCCTGGGCGGTGGCGCCGACGGCCCACAGGTCGTGCGGGCCGGTTGCGGCGAGGGCCAGCGGGTGGGCCGAGCGGTCGTCCGGTTCGGCGGGCAGCGGGGTCTCGCGCCAGCCGCGGCCGTCCCAGTGCAGGGCGAGGGCGCGGTCCTCTCCGGCGGCCGGGTCGTTGCGGCTGCCGACGGCCCAGACGTCGGCGGGCCCGAACGGCAGGACGGCCTCCAGGCTGCCGGTGCCGCGGTGGCCGGGCACCTGGAGGCGCCGCCAGACACGGCCGTCGAAACGCTCGACCAGGGGGGTGCCGCCGGCCGGGCTCTCCTCGTAGCCGACGGCCCAGGCGGCGGACGGGCCGAGTGCGGCGACCGCGCGGAGCTCCTGGTTGCGGACGGCCGGCGGGATGCGCGCCGCGTGCCAGCCGGCGGGGCCGGACAGCGGGGCGGGGCCGTCGGCCGGGTCGGCGACCGGGACGGGCGGGGCCGCCGCGGTGGCGGCCGCGCAGGCGAGTACCAGCGTGGCCGCGCGGCGGAGCAGCCGCTCCGCCCGTCCGATCGGTGCGGTCCGTGCCATCGGGGTTCCCTCCCTCGCGCACCGGCCGGTACCGGCCGTGCAGCACGAGTGCACCAACCCGCGGGCGGCGGGGCGAGCCACAGGGGCCGAGTCGCCGCACAGTCGACCCGATCGGGTGACAGGTGACGAGGTTTCAGCGGCCTGCCGCGCACGCTCGCGCGACAGCGCCGCCACCCGGGACACCCGGGCGGCCCGAGCCGACCGGTCACCGGCACACCCGCAGACCCGCGCACCCGGGACGGAGCCGAACTCCCCTCCTGAGCGGTCGCGTTGCGACGGGCTCAGTCGCCGTCCCGCGCGTGGCGGGAGAGGGCCGAGGAGGCCAGCGAGTTGTGGATGGAGAAGGCGACCGTGCCGGGCAGGTAGCGGTCCTGGGACCACTCCACGGGGGTGCCGGTCGGGTCGGTGGTGCGGCGCTTCTCGCGCAGCAGCGGGCTGCCGCGGCGGCAGCCGAGCAGGCGGGCGTCCTCGGTGTTGGCGGCGACCACGTCGATGGTGTGGTCGGCGTCGGTGAAGAGGATCCCGTGCTCGCGCAGCGGCTCGGTGTGCGAGACCGCGTCGGCGGGCAGTTCGGCGACGATCTCGCCGACCCGCGGCGGGTAGACGGTGCGTTCGACCATCACCGGGGTGCCGGAGAGGGTGCGCAGGCGGAGCGTCACGTACACCTCGGTGCCCGGCTCCAGGCGGAGCAGCTCGCACTCGGTGGCGTCGGCCGGGCGGCGCACCAGCGACTCCAGCCGGCCGCCGGGCTCCTCCCCCATGGAGCGCGCCCAGTGGGTGAAGCTGAGGAGTTCGGAGAAGCTCTGCACGCGGGCGTTGCCGAGCACCACGCGGCGGGTACCGCGGCGGGAGGTGACCAGGCCGTCGGCGCGCAGCAGCGCGAGGGCCTGCCGGACGGTGCCGCGGGAGACGCCGTACCGCTCGGCGAGGGCGCCCTCGGCGGGGAGGCGGCCGGCCTCGCCGTAGCGGCCGGTGGTGATCGCCTCGCGGAGGTCGGCGGCCACCGTGCGGTAGAGGGCGCCGGTTGCGCGGTCCGGGTCTGCTGGCACGGCGGTGTGGTCCTTCCTGGCAGGTGTCCGGCGCATTCGGCGCGGGGCGGACGGCACCGACTGTAACCGTTTTCGATCACCGATCGGCGGGCCGGTCTCCACCGTTCCCGCAGCCGCCCCCTGTCCTGGGGCGTCCGTTCACCTTCCCGTCACCGCCCTCCGGCGTACTTACCGGCGTCGCCGAAAGTTGGCTGGCCAACTTGGCCGTCCGATCGGCGCCTCCCCGAGCGAATTCCCGCAGCAGCGCCCCTCACCCTGGAGAACCATCCGTGACCGTGCACCGCGCCCGTGCCGCCGCCTTCGCGGCCGTGCTGACCGCCGCAGCGCTCTCCCTGTCCGCCTGCGGCTCCGCGGGCTCCTCCGCGGCCTCCGGCGACGCCGGCAAGCCCGCGGCGGGTGCCAAGGCCGCCAAGGACGCCGCCTCCGCCGCCGACCTGGGCGGCATGGACGCCCTGGTCGCCGCCGCCAAGAAGGAGGGGAAGCTGCACGTCATCACGCTGCCCCACGACTGGGCGAACTACGGCAAGATCCTCTCGGGCTTCAAGGCCAAGTACGGCATCGAGATCGAGGAGGAGAACCCGGACGGCTCCAGCCAGGACGAGATCAACGCGATCACCTCCCGCAAGGGCCAGGACCGCGCTCCCGACGTGGTCGACCTGGGCAGCGCCTTCGCCCTGCAGGCCGCCAAGGACGGGCTGCTCGCCCCCTACAAGGTCGCCGCCTTCGACAAGATCGCGGACACCATGAAGGACCCGGCCGGCCTGCGGGTCAACGACTACGGCGGCTACATCTCGATCGGCTGCGACGCCAAGCGCGTCGGCACCTGCCCGAAGACCTTCGCCGACCTGCTGAAGCCCGAGTACAAGGGCAAGGTCGCGCTGAACGGCAACCCCACCAAGTCGGGTTCGGCCTTCGGCGGCGTGTACGCGGCGGCGCTGGCCAACGGCGGCTCGCTGGACAACATCCAGCCCGGCATCGACTTCTTCGCCAAGCTGAAGCAGTCCGGCAACTTCAACCCGGTCGAGTCGACTCCGGCCACCGTCGAGAAGGGCGAGACCCCGATCTCGATCGACTGGTCGTACCTGAACGCGGGCTACACCGACGAGTTCAAGGGCAAGGGCATCGACTGGCAGGTCGCCGTCCCGTCCGACGGCTCCTACGCCCAGTACTACAACCAGGGCGTCAACAAGTTCGCCCCGCACCCGGCGGCCGCCCGCCTGTGGCAGGAGTACCTCTTCAGCGCCGAGGGCCAGAACCTGTACCTGGGCGGCTACGCCACCCCGGCCCTGTTCGACGCCCTGAAGAAGGACGGCACCCTCGACTCCGCCGCGGCCGCCAAGCTGCCGGCCGTCGAGAAGCCCTTCACCACCTTCCCGAGCCAGGACCAGATCACGGCCGCCAAGAAGGTCGTGACCGAGAACTGGACCAAGGCGATCGCGGGCTGATCGACACCATGACCACGGCTCCCACCCCGGTGCCGGCCCCGGCCGCCGCTGACCCCAGCGGCGGCCCGGGCGCCGTGGCCGCCGGGTCCCCCGCTCCTAAGCCCGCCCCGCGGGTCCGCCGCCTGCGCGGCGGGTCCTGGCTGGCCGCGCTGCCGCTGCTGGCGTTCTTCGCGATCGGCTTCGGCCTGCCCGCGATCGCCATCGTCACCGGCGCGTTCACGCTCTCCTCGGACGCCGACACCGGCGCCGGCTCGTTCAGCACCGCCAATGTCACCGACTCGGTGCAGGGCGCCTACTGGACGGCCCTGCTGAGCAGCGTCAAGCTCTCCGCGCTCACCGCCCTGATCGGCACCGTCGTCGGACTGCCGCTCGCCCAGGCGGTGGTGACCTCGCGCTTCCGTGCCGTCCGCGAGGCGGTGCTGACCGCCTCCGGCGTGCTCGCCAACTTCGGCGGACTGCCGCTGGCCTTCGCCTTCGTCGCCACCCTCGGCAACGCCGGCGAGATCACCAAGCTGTTCCACCTCACCGACCACGGCTGGACGCTCTACGGCTTCACCGGCCTGAGCATCGCCTACCTGTACTTCCTGGTGCCGCTGATGGTCCTCACCATCACCCCGGCCCTGGACGGGCTGCGCACCCAGTGGCGCGAGGCGGCCGCCAACAACCGGGCCACCGCGCTGCAGTACTGGCGGCACGTCGCGCTGCCGATCCTGCTGCCCTCGCTGCTCGGCGGCTACGTGCTGCTGTTCGGCAGCGCGTTCGCCGCGTACGCCACCGCCGCGGCGATGGTCGGTGCGACCGTCCCGCTGATCAGCCGGTCGATCGCCGACGCGCTCTCCGGCAACGTCCTGGTCGGCCAGGGCAACCTCGCCCTCGCCCTCAGCCTCGACATGATCGTCGTCGCCGTCCTGGTGATGGCCGTCTACCTGCCCCTCCAGCGCCGGAGCGCCCGATGGCTCAGCTGACCCAGCGGCTCGGCGGCGGCCGACGCCCGCGCCTGTGGCGCGGCGCCGTCCTGCTCGTCGCCGGCCTGTACTTCCTCGTCCCGATGGCCGCCTCGGTCTGGTTCTCCGTCGACGACCGGTCCGGCGGCGTGCAGTTCGACGCCTACACCGGCCTGCTGAGCGCCCCCGGCTTCACCGACGCCCTGGTGCTCACCCTCGAACTCGCGGCCGTCACCGTGGTGGTGCTGCTGGCGCTGCTCGTCCCGGCGCTGATCGCCGCCCGGCTCGGCACGTCCCGGATGCGCGCCGTCCTCGAAGTGGTGTGCACCCTGCCGCTGGTGGTGCCTCCGGTCGCCTTCACCGCCGGTGTCATCGGCGTGCTGCGGTGGGGACCGGACCACCTGATGGACACCCCGTTCTTCCAGACCATCGTCTTCATCCAGCAGCCGGAGTTCCCGATCGTCCTGGTGATCGCCTACGTGCTGATGTCGCTGCCGCTCGCCTACCGCGCCCTGGACTCGGGGCTGCGCGCGGTCGACGTCCGCACCCTGGTGGAGGCCGCCCGCAGCTGCGGCGCGAGCTGGCCGCGGGCCGTCGTCACCGTCGTCCTGCCGAACCTGCGCGGCGCCCTGCTGAACGCCGCCTTCCTCACCCTCGCGCTGGTGCTCGGCGAGTTCACCGCCGCCTCCATCCTCGGCTACCAGCCCTTCGCGGTCTGGGTGTACTCGGTGGGCAACAGCCAGGGCCAGATGTCCGTCGCGGTGTCCGTGCTGAGCCTGCTGATCACCTGGGTGCTGCTGCTCCTGCTCGCCGCCGCCGGCCGCGAGCGCCGCCCCGCACCCGCCCAATCCTGACCGGAGACCCCGCATGAGCACCGCCGCACCGCACTCCCCCGCCGCCCCGCAGGCCCCGGCCGCCGCCGCGGGCGGTGCCACCGTCGAATTCCGCGGCCTGCGCCGCTCGTTCGGCGCCACCACCGCCCTCGACGGCCTCGACCTGGACGTCCGGCCCGGCGAACTCCTCGCGCTGCTGGGCCCGTCCGGCTGCGGCAAGACCACCGCGCTGCGCATCCTGGCCGGCTTCGAGACCCACGACGCCGGCGAGGTGCTGGTCGACGGCAAGCCCGTCACCGGCATCCCGGCGCACCGACGCGACGCCGGCATGGTCTTCCAGTCGTACAGCCTCTTCCCGCACCTGACCGCGCTCGACAACGTCGCCTTCGGACTGCGGATGCGCGGCACCGCCAAGGCCGAACGGCGCGCCCGCGCCCAGGAACTGCTGGAGCTCGTCGGCCTGCCGCAGCACGCCGGCCGCTACCCGCACCAGCTCTCCGGCGGCCAGCAGCAGCGGATCGCGCTCGCCCGCGCGCTCGCCCTCAAGCCCCGCGTGCTGCTGCTGGACGAGCCGCTCTCCGCCCTGGACGCGAAGGTCCGGCTCACCCTGCGCGAGGAGATCCGCCGCCTGCAGCGCGAACTCGGCATCACCACCCTGTTCGTGACGCACGACCAGGAGGAGGCGCTCTCCATGGCCGACCGGGTCGCGGTGCTGCGGGCCGGCCGCCTGGAGCAGTGCGCGGCGCCCGCCGAGCTGTACGCCCGGCCGGCCACCGCCTTCGTCGCCGAGTTCGTCGGCACCATGAGCCGCATCCCCTGCGAGCGCGCCGGGTCGGGCGTCGCCCTGCTCGGCCGGACGTACCCGGTCGACGGCACGCTGCCCGCCGACGGCCCGCTGGAGGTGCTCGTCCGGCCGGAGAACGTCGCGCTGCGGCCCGCCGCGGGCGGCACCGCCCAGGTCACCGGCGCCTCCTTCCTCGGCGCCGTCACCCGGCTCACCGTCCGGCTCGCCGACGGCACCGAGGTCAAGGCCGACCTGGCCACCGAGGCCGCCGCCGCGCTGCCGCCCGGCAGCCGCGCCGAGATCGTCCTGCCGGACCGGCCCGTCCTGGTCGACCGGCGCCGGCAGTCCTGACCCACTGATCCCCGCGGTCACCCCGGATGCGTCCCGACGCCACCGGGGTGGCCGCCTTGCGTAAGGTGCACCCATGCCCCACACCCCCGCCGCCGTCCTGTTCGACATGGACGGCACGCTCGTCGACACCGAGCCCCTCTGGTGGCAGGCCGCCGCCGAGACCGCGGCCGGACTCGGCCTCACCCTCACCGAGGACGACCTGCCCGAGGTGCTCGGCCGGGCCGCCGAGCACACCGCCGCCCACCTGCACCGGGCCAGCGGCACCGACCTGGCCGAGGCCGAACTCGTGGAGCGGCTCAACCGGGCCTTCGCCGGCAAGGTCGCCGCCGAGGTCGTCCCCCGGCCGGGCGCCCTCGACCTGCTCGCCGCCCTGCGCACCGCCGAGGTGCCCACCGCGCTGGTCTCCGCCTCGCCGCGGCGCGTCGTCGACCTGGTGCTCGGCGCGATCGGCGACCGCTGGTTCACCACCACCGTCGCCGTCGAGGACACCGAGCGCACCAAGCCCGACCCGGACCCGTACCTCGCCGCCGCCGAGCGCCTCGGCCTCGACCCGGCCACGTGCGTGGCCGTCGAGGACAGCCCGGCCGGGGTCGCCTCCGCGGTCGCCGCGGGCTGTGCGGTGCTCGCCGTGCCCTCGACCGTCCCGATCGCCGCGCACGGCCGGATCACCCTCCTCGACAGCCTCGAAGAGGCCGACGTCGCCCTGCTGCACACCCTCGCCGCCGCCCGGCCGGCCTGATGCCGTACCTGCTGCTCGCCCTCGCCATCGCCAGCGAGGTCTGCGCCACCAGCCTGCTCAAACTCACCGACGGTTTCAGCCGGTTGTGGCCGAGCATCGGGGTGGCCCTGGGCTACGTGCTCTCCTTCCTGCTGCTCGGCCGCGCCCTGAAGCACATCCCGGTCTCGGTGGCCTACGCCGTCTGGTCCGGCGCCGGCACCGCCGCCGTCGCCGCGATCGGCGCCACCTTCTTCGCCGAACCCCTGGGCCGCCTCCAGTGGCTGGGCATCGCCCTGGTCATCGCCGGCGTCGTCGTCATCAACCTCCGCGGCGGCCACTGACGTTCGGCCGGGGGCGGCGGGCGACCCCGTCGGTCCGGGGAGGGTTCGCGGTTCTTCCGACGGGGCGTCATGCCGTGTTCACCCGGGCGCCGCCGGGGGCCGGGTCAATGGTGCGAGTTGTTCAGCCAACTCGAATCAGCTGCGCCAAGGGCGGTGCGGCGGACAGGACTTCCGTGGCGACAGGCTCGACGCTCGTCATCGCGACGCCGGTGAACCCGACCGAGGGCGACCGGATCACCTTCCACTGGACGACCGGCTCCCCGGACCCGAAGAACTGGGTGGGGATCTACGACGGCACCCGGCAGCCCGGCACCGGGTCCTCGCTGCTGTGGAAGTACACGCCCGGCGGCTCGGGGGACGTCCAGTTGGACACCTCGGCGCTGACCGGCGGCCCGTACACCGCGTACCTGCTGGCCAAGGACGGGTACGGGATCCTCGCGCAGACCGCGCCGTTCACCTTCCGTCCCAAGCCGGCGGCGCCCCGGCCGCACGCCGCGGTGGACGCACTGACGGTCACTCAGGTCGCGCCCGGGGCGGCCGTGTCGGTGAAGCTGGCCGGTCTGTGGGTCAAGGGCACCGGCACCGCCGCGTACCGGAAGGTCTCCGGCGACACCTGGCTGTCGGTGGCGGCCGACGGCACGGTGAGCGGCACCGCGCCCGGCGTGACGGCGCACCCCGCGGTGGTCACCGTCGGCATCAAGGACCCGGCGGGCGCCACCGACACGGTCACCGTGCAGGTCCCGGTCCGCGACCCGGCCGGCCCGCTCACCCTCAAGACCGCGACCTGGAACCTCGCCAACGCCGGCGGCGCCTTCACCGACGCGGCGGAGAAGCAGCTTCGGGCCGTCCTGACCCAGGGCCTGGACGTGGTCGCGCTGCAGGAGACCGCCGGCACCGCCGCGCAGGCCCTGGCGACCGCGCTCGGCTGGTACGCCTACCAGAGCACCGGCAGCGTCGGCATCCTCAGCCGCTGGCCGCTCGCCGCGGTCACCGCGCCGACCGCCTCACTGCCCGCCGCCGGCGCCACCGTGCAGCTGCCGGGCGGCCGCAGCGTCCGCTTCTGGGCCGCGCACCTCGACGAGGCGAACTACGGCCCGTACGCGATCCAGGACGGGCAGAGCGCCGCGCAGGTGCAGGCGGCCGAGGCGGCGTCCACCCGCGGGCAGCAGGCCCGGGCGCTGGCCGCCGCGGTGCAGGCCGACATCGCCGCCGGGCAGCGGGTGGTGCTGGCCGCCGACCTCGCCTCGCCCTCGCACCTGGACTGGACGGGCCAGGACGGCCGCCCCGCCCTCGCCTGGCCGGTCACCACCGCCCTGCGGGACGCCGGCCTGACCGACGCGTACCGCAGCGCGCACCCCGACCCGGTGGCCTCCCCCGGCAGCACCTGGTCGCCGACCCGGACGCTGCGCGGCGGCAAGCCCGAGCCGCAGGACCGGATCGACCAGGTCCAGTTCGCGGGCGCGCTGACCCTCGTCGAGGCGCACACCCTCGCCACCGGCTGGCCGCAGGCCGAACCGGACGCCGCCGCCAACGGCTGGCCGAGCGACACCGCCGCCGCCGTCGCCACCTTCACGCTCTGAGAGGCCCCGCCATGACCCCCCAGCTCAGCCGCCGCAGCTTCGTCGCCGCGACGGCGGCCACCGGCGCGGCCGCCGCCGTCGGCCTGCCCGCGGCCGCCGCCCGCGCGGCCGGCGCCACCGGCTCGATCGCCGACGTCAAGCACGTGGTGATCCTCATGCAGGAGAACCGCTCCTTCGACCACTACTTCGGTGCCCTGAACGGCGTCCGCGGCTTCGCCGACCGGCAGGCGCTGCAGTTCCCCGACGGCACCGACGTCTTCCGCCAGCCCGACGCGGGCCGCAGCGACGGCGGCGCCATGCTGCCGTTCCGGATGGACACCACGAAGTACAACGCGCAGAACGCCGGCGGCCTCGCCCACGACTGGGCCACCGGCCACCAGGCCATCAACGGCGGCGCGATGAACAAGTGGATCGCCGCCAAGGGCGAGCGCACCATGGGCTACTTCACCCGCGAGGACATCCCCTACCAGTACGCGCTGGCCGACGCCTTCACGCTCTGCGACGCGTACTTCTGCTCGATGGCCGGCCCGACCGACCCCAACCGGCTCTACCTCTGGACGGGCACGGCCGGCCCCGGCCGGGACGGCACCACCGGCCCGTGGATCGACAACACGCCGGTCACCGACAACCCGGTGGCGGACTGGACGACCTACGCCGAGCGGCTGCAGGCCGCCGGCGTGAGCTGGCGGGTCTACCACAACCCGAGCAAGGACGACCGCACCGGCGACTACGACGACAACGCGCTCTCCTACTTCAAGCAGTTCCACGCCTTCCCCGCCACGGACCCGCGGTACGTCAACGCGATGACCAAGTGGGACCCGACCACCTTCGACCAGCACTGCAAGGACGGCACCCTGCCGACCGTCTCCTGGCTGGTCGCGCCCTACCTGTTCTGCGAACACCCCAGCGCCAGCCCGGACTACGGCGCGCACTGGGTGAACACCGCACTGCAGTCGCTGATGTCGAACCCGGCGGTCTGGCAGCACACCGTCTTCCTGGTGATGTACGACGAGAACGACGGCTACTTCGACCACGTCGTCCCGCCCACCCCCGAGCCGGGCACCCCGGAGGAGTACACCCAGGGCCGGGCGATCGGCCTCGGCAACCGGGTGCCGCTCTGGGTCGCCTCGCCGTGGTCGCGCGGCGGCTGGGTGAACTCGCAGGTCTTCGACCACACGTCGGTGCTGCGGTTCCTGGAGCTGGTGACCGGCGTCCAGGAGCCGAACATCTCCGCCTGGCGGCGCGCCGTCTGCGGCGACCTCACCAGCTGCTTCGACTTCACCGCACCGGACTTCGGCGTCCCGGCGCTGCCCGACACCGTCGCCCTGATGGCCAAGGCCGACGCCGGCGCCAAGCTGCCCGCGGTCAAGCTGCCCGCCACCGGAGCCCAGGCGATGCCCGCCCAGGAGCCGGGCACCCGCCCGCACCGCCGGCTCCCGTACCGCCCGTGGGCCGACGTCGCGGTCGACCGCGGCACCGGCGCCGTCACCTGCACGCTCGCCAACTCCGGTGCGGTGGCCTTCCCGTACACCGTCTACCCGAACATCGTGCTGCCGTTCGCCGGCACCCCGTTCACCGTGCCGGCCGGCGCGAGCCGCACGTACACCTGGGACGCCGCCGCGACCGACGGCCGCTACGACTTCACCGTGCACGGCCCGGACGGCTTCGTCCGCCGCTTCGCCGGCACCGTCATGCGCGCCCCGCAGGACGACGTGGCCGTGCCCTCGGTGACCGCCACCGCCGGCCCCGGCAGCATCACCCTGCGGCTCGCCAACGACGGCCGCACCGAGTGCTCGTTCACGCTGACCCCGAACGACTACGCCGGCACCGCCCGGACGGTCTGGGTCGCCCCCGGCACCACGACCACCGTCGACTGGCCGCTCGACCAGGGCCGCTACGACGTGGTCGTCACCGCCGGCACCGGCACCCGCTTCCTCCAGCGGTACGCGGGCACCCTGCACTGACCTCCGGCGGGGCGCCCGGCCGATCAGTGCAGGGCGCCCCGCAGCGCGGCGATCCGGGTGGTCGCCGCGGTGAAGCCGACCCGGTCCAGCGTGCCGTCGGAGAGTGCCCGGGCCAGCGCCTGCGCCGCCTGCTCGCCCTGCGCGACGTCCCGCGCCGAGCAGAGCATCAGGTCCATCCCGGCCGCCGCGGCCGCCACCGCCCGCTGCCCCGTGTCGCCGAAGCCGTTCAGCGCCCCGGCCTCCAGCGCGTCCGTCACCGTCACCCCGCGGAAGCCCAGCCGCTCCCGCAGCTCACCGCGGACCACGGCCTGCGACAGCCCGGCCGGCCGCCCCGCGTCCAGCGCCGGGTACACCGCCCAGGACAGCATCACCAGCGGCACCCCGACCGCCAGCGCCGCCCGGTACGGCGCCTCCTCCTCCGCGCGCAGCCGCTCCAGCGGCACCGGCAGGGTCACCGGCCCGGTGTCCGTGTTCTGCCCGGCCGGCGCCGTGCCCAGCCCCGGGAAGTGCTTGGCGGTGGCCGCCACGCCCTCCTGCCGTTGCGCGACCGCGAAGGCCGCCGCCAGGTCCGCCACCACCGCCGGGTCCTTGCCGTACGAGCGCTGCTTGGAATCGATGAAGTTGTCCGGGGTGTCGTAGACGTCGAGCACCGGGGCGAGGTTGACGTTCAGGCCGGACGCCGCCAGGTTCTTCCCCGCCTCGGTTCCGGTCCGGGCGGCCACCGCCACCGCGTCCGCGGACTCGCCGACCTGGCGCGCCGACATCTCCGGCGCCCCCGGCAGCCGCCGTACCCGGCCGCCCTCCTGGTCGGTCATCAGCAGCAGCGGCGCCGCCACCGGGCTCTGCCGCTGTGCCTCGCGCAGCTGCTCGACCGCCGAACGGAGGGTCGCCACGTCCGGGATGTTGTCCTTGAAGAAGATCACCCCGGCCGCCCGGCCGGCCCGCACCGCTGCCAGCAGCGGCTCCGGCACGGCGGCCCCGGGGTAGGACCAGACGATCCGCTGCCCGGCCAGTTGCTCGTCACTCGCCGGCTCGGCGGCCGGCGGCGTCAGGGGCCGCCGGGACGGCTCGGCGGAACCGGCCGGTACGGACGAGGGCGGCGGCTGGGTCGGACTCACGGCGGTACTCCCGGAGGCGGAGGCGGACGACGGGGTCGGCGAGGACCGTCCGGCGGACGGCTGTCCGGCGCTGGTCTGCGGCGCGGTCGCACAGGCGGCCATCAGCATCACCAGGGAGACGACCAACCAGCGGGCATGCGACGACACGGGCGCCCTCCTCAGCCGTGACCGGGACCGACCCCTTCACGCTAGACCGCCCCGCCCCGGTTCCACCCCCGGGCCACACCCGCCGTCCGGGCGACACTCCACCGGCACCGTCACGGCCACGGGGCGGCCCGCCGGGGGCTCAGCCCCCGCAGAGGTCCGCCCAGGTCACCTTGCCGTAGGTGGTGGGCGCCGAACCCCACCGGTCGGCCAGCGTGTCGACCAGCGCGAGGCCGCGGTGGCACTCGTCGTCCTCGGCGGCGGTCAGCAGGGTCGGCGGGGTGCGGCACGCGTCCTCGACGCTGATCCGGACCCGGCCGTCCAGGCGGCGCCGGACGGCGACCCGGATCCGCCGCCCCCCGCAGTGCCGGACACTGTTGCCGACCAGTTCGGAGACCACCAGTTCGGCGTCCTCGACGAGCCCGGCCAGCCCGAGGTGGTCGAGGCGGAGGCGGACGAGCCCCCGGGCGAGCTGCGCCGAACGCTCCTCGCACGGCAGTTCGGCGGCGGCGGGCGGCGCCTGGCGCGTCACGGCGGTCGATGACCTCGCGGCGGTCGTCATGGGCTCGCTCCTGCTCTCCCGGGACGGCGGGGGACGCGGCCCGCCGCCGGTGGGGGGAAACCGGGGCAGGCCGCTGGAAGCCGCCGGATCCAGTCCCTCCAACGGCTCACGTTCAGTCAACTCGTTTACTCCACAGAGGAGAACAGTCCATGCTGTGGACAGGGTTGAACCGGTTGAACACGAGTCGAGGCCGACATGGGACGACGCACGCGTACACCGAACGCCGCTCTCGCCGCGCTGATGCGCGAGGCGGACTGGGGCAACGACCAGCTCGCGCGGGCGGTCCGCAGAACCGGCGCCGAGGCCGGCCTGCGCCTCACCTACGACAAGACCACGGTGTCGCACTGGCTGGCCGGGTCGCGGCCGCGGGCGGAGGTCGCCGGGGTGGTGCGGGAGGCGTTCGCGCGGCGGCTGGGCCGGCCGGTGGCGGCGGAGGAGACCGGTCTCGGCGACCGTGAGGCCAAGGACGCGGTGTCCGGCCTGGTGGCGCTCGGCCGGGCCGACATGGACCCGTCCCGCCGGAGCGTCCTCGCCGCCGGGCTGTACTCGGCGGCGCTCGCCGTGCCCGGCTTCGGCGAGGCCGCGGAGCGGATCGACCGGGCGGCGGCCGGCCGCACCGTGCGGATCGGCGACGGCGAGGTCGCCACCGTCCGGACGATGACCGACCGGCTGGCCGGCATCCTGGACGAGCTCGGTGCGGCGCACGCCCGTCCGATGATGGCGAGTTTCCTGGTGAACAGCGTCGGCCCGTGGCTGCAGGCCGCCGGCAGCGACCGGTCGAAGAGCGAGATGCTCTCCGCCGCCGCCGACCTGACCTACCTGGCCGGCTGGTCCGCGGTCTACGAACTCGCCCAGGGCCTCGGCCAGTCGTACTACGTACAGGCGCTGCGGCTCGCCGACCAGGCCGACGACCACGTCACCTACTGCCGCACGCTGCGCGGCATGTCACTGCAGGCCTCCAGCCTGGGCCACGGCCCGCGCGCCCTGGAGTACGCCGACTCGGCCGCGCAGGCCGCGCCCGCCGCCGGCCCCCGGCTCACCGCCTTCCTGCGCGGCCAGCAGGCACACGGGGCGGCGATGGTGAAGGACCGGCGGCAGGCCTTCACCCGGCTCGCGGAGACCGAGGCCGCGCTCTCCAGGGCCGACGGCCGCAACGACGCCGTCGGCGGCTACGACCTGGCGGCGTACCAGTTCCACCTCTCGCACGTGCTGTACGAGCTGGGCGACCTGCCCGGTTCGATCACGGCACTGCAGACCTCCAACCGGGTCCGGCCGCGGACCGAGCGGCAGGGCCGGGTGCACGGCCTCGGCCTGCTGGCCCGCCGCCAGATGGAGTACGGCCACATCGAGGCGGCCACCGCGACCTGGACGTCCTTCCTGGACGACTACGCCGGGATCAGCAGCGTCCGCGGCGACGAGCACTTCGGCGCGCTGCGCAGCGGCCTGCGCCCGCACCTGGGCAACCGGACCGTCGCCCACCTCGACCAGCGGGCCCGCGAGGTGGCCCGGCTGAAGGCCGCCTGAGGCCCGCCCGGCGACGGATCAGACGCCCAGCAGCTCCGGCAGGTCGGCGACCGAGGCCAGCACGTGCGTCGCGCCGTCGGCGCGCAGTCGCTGCCCCTCGTGGGCGCCGGTCAGGACGCCGGCGACGACGGCGGCGCCGGCCCGGGTGCCGGTGACCATGTCGTAGCCGGTGTCGCCGGCCACCGCGATCTGCCGGACGGAGTCGGTGCCGGTGCGCAGCAGCGCGGTGAGCACCATGTCCGGGTAGGGGCGGCCGCGGCCGGCGTCGGCGGGGCAGAGGGTGAGGTCGGCGACGTCCTGCCAGCCGAGGGCCCGCAGGATGCGGTCCTGGGTGGCGCGGGAGAAGCCGGTGGTCAGGACGGTCGTGAGGCCGGCGCCGCGCAGCCGCCCGATCGCCTCGGCGGCGCCGGGCAGCGCGGTGCAGTGCCCGGCGTCGACGAGGTCGTGATAGGCGGCCTCGAAGGCGCGGTTGGCCTGCCGGGCGCGGTCCTCGGTGCCGAAGAGGTGACGGAAGACGGAGATCTTGGACTCGCCCATGGTGGCGCGGACGTGGTCGAGCATGCGGGCGTGCTCGTCGCTGCCGTCGGCGACGCCGAGGTCGGCGGCGGCGGCCCGGAAGGCCTGCTCGACGAGGCCGCCGTCGGCGACGGTGGTGCCGGCCATGTCGAGGACGACGAGGCGGATGTCGGTGCTCATGCGGGGTGTTCCTTACAGGTCGGCGAGGTCGGCGGTGGTCTCGGCGATGGCCGGGGAACAGGTCATGCCGCGGCCGCCGGGCCCGGTGACCAGCCAGACGCCGTCGCGGATCCGCTCGCGGTGGACGACGCGGGCGGTGTCGAGGCACTGGGCGTAGACGCCGGCCCAGCGGCGCCGGATCCGGGGCAGCGGCCGGCCGAGCAGGTCCTCGGCGACGGCGGTGAGGTGCTCGTACGGCTCCTCGACGGTGTCGAAGCCGAAGGGCTGCTCGTACTCGTGGGTGTCGCCGATGGTGAGGCCGCCGTCGACGCGCTGGACCATGAGCAGCTGCATGCGGTGCTCAGCGGCGGTCTCGGTCTGCGGCTGGACGGCCCGCAGGGCGTCGAGGGCGGTGCCGGCGTAGGCGGGGTAGTAGCGGAAGCTGTCCCCGTCGGCGACGGAGGTGGTGAGCGGCTCGCCGAGCGGGTCGGTCTGCATCATCTGCAGCCGGACCCGGCGGACGGGCAGCTCGGGGGCGAGTTCGCGGACGAGGCCGCCCGTCCAGGCGCCGGTGCAGAGCACGACGAGGTCACCGCGGTGCACCCGGCCGTGGTCGTCGCGGACGGCGGAGCTGCCGACGACCTCGCGGACCTCCCGCCCGGGCAGGAAGGTGTACCGGCCACTGGCCTCCAGGGCGGCGCGCAGCGCGGGCTGGGCGGTGCGGGGTTCGACGGCGGCGTCCCGGGTGCAGTGCAGGGCGCCGAGGTGGTTGCCGCGCAGGGCCGGGTTGACGGCCCGGGTCTCGGCGGCGTCGAGCAGCCGGTAGCCGCGCTCGGCGGCCTCCTCGCCCTTCACCACCTCTTCGGCGACGGCGAGTTCGGCCTCGGTGCGCAGCGCGGTGAGCGAGCCGTTGGGCCGGAAGTGCAGGCCGGGGACGCGCTCGCCGAGCCGCTGCCACAGCTCACGGGCGCGCTGCGCGACGACGAGCTCCTCCCCCGAGGCCCGCCCGCCGACCCAGACCAGACCGAAGTTGCGGACGGAGGCACCCCGTGCCTCCGCCTCCCGCTCCAGGTGGACGACCTCGTGACCGCGCTCGACGGCCTGCCAGGCGTGCATGGTGCCGAGCACCCCGGCTCCTACGACGATGACTCTCATGCGGCCAGCCTCGGGCGCCCGGGTGTCCACGGGTCGTCCGGTCGGCGGCCCGCAGATGAACCAGCCGCAAAGTTGTACAGACAAGATGGCCCTACCGGCCACCGGGGTTCAACGGCGCTGAGCGCCCCCGAGCGTTCGACCTGCATGTCGATCAGGTCGGACGGAAAGGACGAGGCCTGGTTCATGTCCTCCATGCGGACTTCACCGTCACCGTTGGCGCCCCGCCCGTACCGCCGTCCGGAACCGGGCCGACCCTAGGACGCCTCGGCGAGGACCCTGAGGCGGCCGTCCCGGACCTCGGCGACCTGGTCGGCGGCGGCGAGGTGGGTGCGGTCGTGGGTGACGAGCACGGTGGCGGTGGAGCGTTCGCGGGTGAGGGTGGTGAGGAGGTCGACGACGGCGGCGCCGCGCTCGTGGTCGAGGGCGCTGGTGGGCTCGTCGACCAGCAGGACGGTCGGCTCGTTCATCAGGGCCCGGGCGATGTTGACGCGCTGTCGCTGGCCGCCGGAGAGCCGGCCGGGGCGGCGGTCGGCGAGGTCGGCGAGGCCGACCGCGTCCAGGAGTTCCAGGGCGCGGGCCGCCCGGGCCGGACGGCCGGCCAGGTGGGCCATCAGCTGGAGCTGTTCGGCGGCGGTGAGCGAGGGCAGCAGGTTGGGCTGCTGGAAGACGATGCCGATCCGGTCCCGGCGCAGCCGTGCCCGTTCGGCGGCGGTGAGCTCCGCGGTGTCGGTGCCGGCCACGACGACCTGCCCGCTGTCGGGGGTGATCAGGGTGGCGGCGACGGCGAGCAGGCTGGACTTGCCGGAGCCGGACGGGCCGACGACCGCGGTGAGGGAGCCGCGCGGCACGTCCAGGCCGACCCGGTCGAGGGCGGTGAGGCGGCTGTCGCCGTCGGGGTAGCTGAGGGTGATGTCGGCGAGGCGGAGGCTCATCGGGTGCTCCCCAGGGCGGTCAGCGGGTCGACGGAGGTGATGCGGCGCACCGCGAGGGCGGCGCCGGCGGAGCCGAGCCCGATCATCACGAGGGCGGGCAGCAGCAGGGTCGGCGCGTCGAGGACGAAGGGCACCGTGCCGGACACGGCGGCGCCGGCCGCGGCCGCGATGCCGCTGCCGATCGCGGTGCCGAGCACGAGCAGCACGGCGGCCTGGCCGAGCGCGTCGGCGGTGAGGCGGCGGGTGGAGGCGCCGAGTGCTTTGAGGACGGCGATGTCGCCGGTCCGCTGGATCGTCCAGACGGTGAAGAAGGCGCCGATCACCAGGGCGGAGATGGCGAACAGGAAGCCGCGCATCAGCTGCAGCGAGCCGTTCTCGGAGGTGTAGGCGCCGATCGCGGCGAGCGAGTCGGCGCGGCTCAGGGTGCGGGTGCCGAGCCTGGTGTCGGCGGCGGCGAGGTCGGCGCCGGGGCCGGTGCGCAGGGCGACGACGGTGGCGTGCGGGCCGCCGTCGGCCGCGCCGGGGGCGATCCGCTGCCAGTCGTCGAGGCTCGTCCAGACGACCGGGGTGTGGTTGTAGGCGGCGTCCCCGGCGACCGCGGCGACGGTGAGGGCGCGGCGGGCGAGGGTGACGGTGTCACCGACCTGTGCCCCGAGTTCCTCGGCGGCGGTGGTGGAGAGCACGGCGGTGCCGTCCTGGACGGGCTGCGGGGCGAGGCCGGCGGCGGGGCGGCTGCCGAAGGCGGAGACCGCGGTGGCGCGGCTGCCTGCGGCGGCCTTCGCGGTGGTGATGCCGAGCGGTTCGGCGGCGGTGACGCCGGGGGTGCGCGCCCACTCCTGCCAGGTCGGCTCGGGGAGGGCGGAGTCGGCGAAGGAGGGTCTGCGGCCGTCGGCGGGGGCGGCGAAGGCCAGGTGGTCGGCGTTCAGGCCGGTGACGGCGGAGATGTTGCCCCGGGCGAGGCCGGCAGTGAGGCCGGACAGCAGTCCGACCAGCACGGTGATCAGTACGACCACCGCCCCCATCAGGGCGAACCGGCCCTTGGCGAACCGGAGGTCCCTCCAGGCGACGAACATGGCGGCGCGGGCTCCTTCTGCGGTGGTGTCGGTGGACGTCCTCCACTCTCGGCTGCGCGCCTTGCCTTCACATCGCGCCGGGGTTCGATCCTCCGGAATCGAAGGGTGGTGACCGGAATCAACCTTTTGATCGATCGGTCGGCCGGGGGCGGCCCGGTACCGTGGAGGCACCATGAACCCCCGTGCCCTGACCCCCGTGCTGCGTGCCGTCAACTGGTGTCTGCACCTGCTGGTGGCCGGGCTGCTGGCGCTGGCCGCGGCCCGGGCGGTGCACGGCGGCGGGCCGGACGCGCCACGTGCGGTGCTCGCCGCACTGGCCGCGGGCGCGGTGTACGCGGCGGGCCCGCTCACCCCCGCGGTGGGCCGACGACGGGCGGCCACCGTGCTGTGGCTGACCGCCCTGGGCGCCGCCTGGCTGGCGCTGCTGGCGGTCAGCCGGGACGGTGTCTGGCTTGCCTTCCCGCTGTACTTCGTGCAGTTGCACCTGCTGCCGCGCCGGGCCGGGCTGGCCGCGGTGCTCGTCACCGCGCTGGCCGCGGCCGGCGGCTTCGCCCTGCACCAGGGCATGCTGGAGGCCGCCGCCTTCATCGGACCGGTGCTCGGCGCGGCGGTCGCCACCGCGACGGTCCTCGGCTACCAGGCCCTGTACCGGGAGAGCGAGCAGCGGCGGCGGCTGATCGACGAGCTGCGGGCGACCCGGGCCGACCTGGCCGCGGCCGACCACGCCGCCGGGGTGCTCGCCGAGCGCGAGCGGCTCGCCCGCGAGATCCACGACACCCTGGCGCAGGGCCTCTCCTCGATCCAGCTGCTGCTGCGGGCCGCCGAACGCGCCCTGCCGGGGGACCCGACGGCCGCCGAGCGGCACGTCCGGGTGGCCCGGGAGGCCGCCCAGGACAACCTGGCGGAGGCCCGCCGGTTCGTCCGGGAGCTGGCGCCGCCGGTGCTGGACGGCCTGCCACTGGCCGGCGCCCTGGAGCAGCTCTGCGCGACCTCCGCCGACCGGTACGGGCTGCCGGTGCACTTCACGCTCTCCGGCTCCCCGGTGCCGCTGCCCGGCCCGTACGAGCCCGCGCTGGTGCGGGTGGCGCAGTCCGCACTGGCCAACGCCGGCCGGCACGCCGGCGCCCGGCAGGTCGAGGTGACCCTCAGCTACATGGGCGCCGAGGTGGCGCTGGACGTGGTCGACGACGGCTGCGGTTTCGACCCGGCGGCGCTCGTCGAAGGCGGCCCGGCGGGCGGCTTCGGGATCGCCGGGATGCGGCACCGGGTGCACGCCCTCGGCGGCAGCCTGGCGGTGGAGTCCGCGCCGGGCCAGGGCACCGCGGTCGCGGCCCAGCTGCCGCTCCCCGCCCCGTCCCGGGGCGGGGAGCCCGCGGCGGATGCGGAGCCGGGCGCGGACGCGGAGCCGGCGGCGCGCGAGGCCTGCCGGGAGCGGGTGTGACCGCCCCGATCCGGCTGCTGCTGGCGGACGACCACCCGGTGGTGCGGGCCGGGCTGCGCGCCGTCCTGGAGACCGAACCGGACCTGGTGATCGTTGCCGAGGCGGCCACCGCCGAGGAGGCCGTCCGGCTGGCGGCCGAGCACCCGGTCGACGTCGTGCTGATGGACCTGCAGTTCGGCGCCGGGATGAACGGCTCGCAGGCCACCGCGGCGATCACGGCGCGGCCGGGCGCACCGCGGGTGCTCGTGGTGACCACCTACGACAGCGACGCCGACACGCTGAGCGCGATCGAGGCCGGCGCGACCGGCTACCTGTTGAAGGACGCGCCGCCGGCCGAGCTGGCCGCGGCCGTCCGGGACGCGGCGGCGGGCCGCACCGCGCTCGCCCCGGCGGTGGCGGACCGGCTGCTGCACCGGATGCGCACCCCGGCGACGGCGCTCAGCCTGCGCGAGGTCCAGGTGCTGGAGCTGGTCGCACGCGGCCTGGCCAACCTGGAGGTGGCCCGCGAGCTGCACATCAGTCAGGCCACCGTGAAGTCCCACCTGGTGCACATCTACGCCAAGCTGGGCGTCGACTCGCGTACCGCCGCCGTGGCCGCCGCCACCGCCCGCGGCCTGATCCGGCGCTGACCCGGAGCGGACCGGTCGCCGGGCACGCTGACGTACGGCGCTCGGGAGCGCGGTCAGGCCGGGACGCCCTCGCCCAGGAACCCGCCGAGCCGCCCGGTGCGGGCCCGCTCCACCAGCGGTGCGGCCCGTCCGGCGGCCGCCGCGAGCAGCGCCCCGGCGAGCAGCCCGACCAGTGCGCCGGCCAGCACGTCGTGCGGGTAGTGCACGCCGACCCAGACCCGGGAGGCGCCCATCAGCGCCGCGGCGATCAGGGCGAGCGCGCCGAGCCGGCGGTTCGCCGTCCACAGGGCGGCGGCCGCCGCGAAGGCGATCACCGTGTGGTTGCTGGGGAAGGACCAGTCGCCGGCGGCCGGGCAGCCCTCCAGGGTGGCGCCGACCGCGAGCTGCCGGCACGGCCGGACTTCCGCGACGGCCGACTTGACCACCGTGTCGGCGGCGTACGCGGCGACCACGATCAGCGGTGCGGCGAGCGCCCGGGCCATCACCGCGGGGGCGGCGCCGCGCGCCTGCCACCAGCCGCCCAGCATGAGCAGGGCGAACACGCCGAGCCCGAGGGCCGACCAGTCGGCGATCAGCCGGTCCAGCCAGTGCGGGGCGGTGCCGGCCCAGCCGACCACCCGGGTGTAGAGGCCGCCGTCGATCCCGCTGCCGTCGTAGGCGAGCAGTGCAGGTGTCATCGGCGGACCTCCGGTGCGGCGTGCGGCGGCGCCCCGCGGGACCCCGCAACCGTCTACATAGATGTAGACGGTTGACACGACTGTAGACGACCGCCGGGCCGCCCGCCGCCACACCCGGCCCCGGGCTCCGAACGGGACACCGCGCCCCGAACGTCACCATCGATCTGACGCAGCGTCACCAGTCGTGCACGGAAGGAACATTCGCGCTCAGCCGCCGCCCGGAAACCACGCGAACCGGCCATCATGGCCGATCCTGGACGGGAATGATGAGAATTCCGGCTCCCTCGGCATGTCCAGATCGAGCAGCCTTACCCTGTCAGCGGACCGGGGAGACTCAACGACGGGGCGGGGGACGGGAATGCGCAGCACACACCGGGCCTTCCGCGGCCACCGCCCACCGCTCTCCGCCGCCGCCCTCACCACCACCTACGACCTCGTCCTCGGCGACGGCCTGCCCGATCCCGACCTGCCCGGCGCCGCCCCCAGACCCGAGATCACCGACTCCTGGGAGCGGCTGCGCCGCCTCGGGCTCGACCCGGACGCCGGCCGCAACGTCCGCCGGATCGGCGTCGCCGACGTCCAGCACCGGCGCCACCAGTCGCAGCTCGACACCGTCCTGCCGATGCTCCGCACCACCCTGCTGGCCCCCGACGACGCGCCTGTCCTGCTCGCCGTCACCGACCCCGAGGGCCACCTGCTCTGGCTCGACGGCGCCCGCCACCTGCGCCGCAACGCCGACGGCATCGGCTTCGAGACCGGTGCCCGCTGGACGGAGGACGAGGTCGGCACCAACGGCATCGGCATGGCACTGCGCACCGAGCGGCCGGTCGCGGTGCACTCCGCCGAGCACTACCTGCGCAGTCACCACGCCTGGACCTGCGTCGCCGCGCCCGTCCGCGACCCGCGCACCGGCCGGCTGCTCGGCATCCTCGACCTCAGCGGCCCCGCCCACCAGGTGCAGCCGCACCTGATGCGGCTCACCGCCACCGCCGCCCGGCTCGCCGAGACCGAACTGCGGGCCGCCCAGCTGGAGTCCCTGCACCGCCTGCGCACCCTCGCCACCGGGCTGCTCGCCCGGGTCAGCGGCCCCGCGCTGGTGGTGGACGGCGCCGGCTGGACGGCCGCCGCGGTCGGCGTCCCGCCCGTGCAGCGGCTGCGGCTGCCCGCCGAGGGCTGGGGAAGCCGCCCGGTGGAGTGGCTGCCGACGCTCGGCGAGTGCGCGGTGGAGCCGCTCGGCGGCGGCTGGCTGGTCCGCCCGCTCGGCGCCTCGCCGGCCTCGGTGGCCGAGCAGAGCACCGGAGCCCGCGTCCGGCTCGACCTGCGGCGGCCCGGCCGGCCCGAGCTGCACGTGTCCGGCGGTGCCGGCAGCTGGTCGCACGTGCTGAGCCCGCGGCACGCCGAGGTGCTGCTGCTGCTCGCGGTGCGCCGTACCGGGATGAGTGCCGCGCAGCTCGCCGAGGCGCTGTTCGGCGACCCGGCGCGCACCGTCACCGTCCGCGCCGAGCTGTCCCGGCTGCGCCGCTACCTGGGCGCCCTGCTGGACCACCGGCCGTACCGGCTGACCGCCACGGCCGCCGTCTCGGTGGACGGCCCGGCCGAGCCGCTGGACCTGCTGGCGACCTCCTCGGCCCCGGCCGTCCGCGACCTGCGCGCGGCCCTGCACGCCGGCACCGCCCGGCTGCCGGACCCGGCGTAGCGGACCGCCCGGTGCGGGGCGCCACGGTCAGCCGGTGGCGAGCAGTTCGGCGAGCTCGGCGTCGGTCGGGCCGGCGCCCAGCTCCTCGTCGGCGGAGATCAGCGCGTAGGTGCGGTCCAGCCAGGCCCGGACCCGCGGCCGGGAGGCCTCCAGCATGGCGCTGCCGTGCGGGGAGTCCAGCGCGATGTGCAGCGTGGAGCCGTGGCAGGGGCAGTAGGCGGGCCACAGTTTGATGTCGCCCTGTCCGCTGAGCGCGTCCAGCCCGTCGCGCAGCAGCTCGCGGGAGAACACCCAGTCCGCCTCGTCGGGACGGCCCAGGTGGAAGGTGAGCAGCACCTCGCAGGGCCGCTCGGTGTCGTACCGGAACCGGGTACGCACCTCTCCCACCTGGTCGTCGTCGAGCGCGATCCGCAGGGTCATCACCTCGTCCAACACCGCTCGCGCGGTGGTGAATCGGCCCGGGTCGTCGCCCGTGGGGGTGGCGGCGATCGGGTCGGAGGGTACGGACAGCGGGTCGCGCGGCATGACGGTCTCTCCGAGGCGGCTGGGGTTCGCTCCAGCCTGCGACACGCGGGCGCGCGCGGCAACGGTTGCAAAAGGTTGCAGCGGCCGCGGGAACCGTACGATTGGACGGTGCGTCAGATATCCGCCACAGTACGTCATTACGGTTAACACATCCGTTGCGTTCCGGGTCTGGCGGCGACCGCGGTCACCGCTGGTACATTCGTGCCCTTGTCACTGCGGCCGGGGGCCCGTGACGAGTCCGGGGGCAACGGCATCGGGTGGGGAGGAGGGGAGCCGGTGGCGCTCCGCGAGGACACCGGGCCGGTCCGCACGGCCGTCCGGTACGGACGGCACAGCCGGCCCAAGCCGATCGGGGGCAGGTTTCGGCTGCCCACCATCCGCTTCTCGGGCGCGGCGGTGGCCATGTCGACCGTGGTCGGCATCAGCGTCGCGACCACCTGGTTGCTGAACGAGCAGCAGGGCGTCGGGCGTCGACCGGGGATGTCCAACGTCGGCGCCAGCCCGCCGCTGCCCAGCTCGGACGGCCACGGCAGCGCGACCGCCGTCCCCGCCTCGGAGACCCTGCACACCGCGCCCACCGCGCCGGCCCGCAGCTCGCACACCGGCACCGCGCCCGCGCCCGCCTCCGGGCGCCCCTCCACCGCGCCGTCCGGCAGCGCCACGCCGTCCGCGGGGGCACCGAGCGGCTCGCCCTCGCCGTCGCCGTCCGGCTCCGCCACCACCGGCGCCCCGCCCACCGCACGCCCGGTCGGCCCGGAGCCGGTGCGGCCCACGCCCACCGCGCCGACCGGCACCCCGGGCCCGGGCAAGCCGACCGGCCTCGAACCGCTCTCCGGCCGGGCGAGCGTCGAACTGATCGGCCCGGCCGGCACCCGGCACACCGTGCTGCTGGAGGTGCGCGAGCCGATGACCGCGCTCCAGGTGGAACTGCGGCTGATGCGCCCCGACGTGCTGCCCGGCACGGTGCCGTCGACCAGCCTGCCCGGCGCGGTCACCACGGTCTCCCAGGAGCACGGCACCCTGGTCTACCGGTACACGCTGCCGGCCGGCCTGGACATCGAGCCCGGCACCTACACCTTCGAGGTGCTGGGCGCCCGGCTGCCCGGCACCGGCCGGCCGTCGGGCACGTCCCAGGAGACCTGGACGGCGTCCGCCTTCGTCCCGCTCGGCCGCGACCCGCACGCGGTCGCCGTCCGCGGCGTCTTCGAGTGGCCGCGCGGCTCCTGACCGTCGCCGTCCGGTGCCCGCGCACCCCGCGCACCGAGGTGCGCGATGCGCGGGCACCGGCCGTCAGGCCCGGTGGGCGAGCGCCCGCCGCAGGTCGTCCAGCTCGTCGGAGAGCACCCGGCGCAGCGTGGGTGTGAGGTCGGTACGGGCCAGGCAGGCCTCGGCGGCCCGGACGGTGCCGGGCAGCGCCAGGCCCGCAGGGAAGAGCGAGAGGCCGAGCGCCTTGGCGACCGCGCCGCCGCGCTCGCCCACCGCCGGGATCTGCTCGAAGTACCGCCGCACGTAGGCCTGCTGGAGGTCCGGACGGCCGGAGCGCCAGAAGCCCTCCGCGGTGGCGGCGAGCAGGTGGTTGGAGAGGCCGTCCGGGGTGAACAGCGCCCGCCAGGCACGCTCCTTGGCGGCCGGGTCGGGCAGTGCGGCCCGGGCCCTGGCGGCGCCCTGCTCGCCGGTGTTGCTGGGGTCGGCGGCGAGTTCCGCGGCGATCCGCTCCTCGTCCACCGCGCCGGCCGCGGCCAGCTGCAGCAGCGCCGACCAGCGCAGGTCGGCGTCGAAGGGCACCCCGCCGGGCAGGTCGCGGCCGTCCAGCCAGTCGGCCAGCTCGGCGAGCCGCTCCTCGCCGGCGGCGGTGGCGACGACGGCGCGCAGCGCGGCGATCCGCAGGCTCTCCCCGGCGTCCGGCCGGGCCAGCAGGGCGCGGGCGGTGTCGCCGAGCAGGGCCAGCGCGGCGGCCCGCTCGGCCGGGCCGAGGTAGCGGGCGACGACGTGGTCGGCGGCGAACCTCAGCACCGCCTCGACGATCGTCACCGCCGTCTCGGCGGGCAGGTGGTCGGCGACCAGCCGCAGGTAACCGGCGGCCGGCAGCTCGGCGGAGCGCACCAGGTCGCGGGCGTGCTCCCAGAGCACCGCGCGGGCCTGCTCGTCCTCGATCAGGGAGAGCGAGGCGCCGACGGTCGCGGCGGAGTGCTCGTCGAGGCGGATCAGCGCCCAGGTGAGGTCGCCGTCGTTGGGCAGCAGCAGGGCCGGGCGGGGCGCGCCTGCGAGCTCCGGCAGCACGGTGCGGCCGCCGGGGGCGACGTCCGCGTCGATCCGCTCGCGCAGCACCACCGCCTCGCCGGCCCGGTCGTACACGCCGACCCGGATCCGGTGCGGGCGGGTGCCGTCGTTGACCAGCACCACGGAGGCGAGGGTGTCGCCCTCGGCCTCGACCTCCAGGCGCAGGGTGTCGACACCGCTGGTGCGCAGCCAGGCCTCGGCCCAGCCGGCCACGTCCCGGTCGGTGGCGGCGCCGAGCGCGGCCAGGAAGTCGGCGAGGTCGGCGTTGCCCCGGCGGTGCTTGGCGAAGTAGGCGTTGAGGCCGGCGAAGAACGCCTCGTCGCCGAGCCAGTGCACCAGCTGGCGCAGCGCGGAGGCGCCCTTGGCGTAGGAGATGCCGTCGAAGTTGACCAGCGCCTCGGCGACCGAGCCCATCGCGGTGGCCGCGACCGGGTGGGTGGAGCCGCGCAGGTCCGCGTCGTAGCCCCAGCCCTTGCGCTTGACCGCGAAGGAGGTCCAGGCACCGGTGAAGCGGGTGGAGTCGGCGGCCGTCCGGTAGCCGAGCATCTCCGCGAAGGACTCGTTCAGCCACAGGTCGTCCCACCAGGCCATGGTGACCAGGTCGCCGAACCACATGTGCGCCATCTCGTGGCAGACCACCATGGCCCGCATCTCCCGCTGCGCCTCGGTCGGCGCGGAGCGGAACAGCATCTCGTCGCGGAAGACCACGCAGCCCGGGTTCTCCATGGCGCCCCAGTTGAACTCGGGGACGAACGCCTGGTCGTACTTCCCGAAGGGGTAGCGCTCGTCGAAGAGTCCGTGCAGCCGGTCGAAGGAGGCCCGGGTGACCTCGAAGAGCTCCTCGGCCTCCCGTTCCAGCTCGGCGGCGAGCGAGCGGCGGGCGTACAGGCCGAGCGGGATCCCGTCGTGCTCGGTGCGGACCGCGTGCAGCGGGCCGCCGACCACGGTGACCAGGTAGGTGGAGATCGGGCCGACCGGGGCGACCTCCCAGCGGCCGTCGGGCAGCCGTACGGCGGTGCCGTTGCCGATCACCGTCCAGTCCTCGGGGGCGGTCACGGTGAAGGTGAACGGCGCCTTGAGGTCGGGCTGGTCGAAGCAGGCGAACATCCGCGGTGCCAGGTCGGGGCCGCAGCTGGCGAAGACGTATCCGGCACCGTCGGCCGGGTCGGTGAAGCGGTGCAGGCCCTCGCAGGTCCGCGAGTAGTGCATGTCGGCCTCGATCAGCAGCTCGTTCTCGGCGGCCAGCCCGGGCAGCGCGAGGCGGCCGCCGTCGAGGGCGGCGGGGTCGAGCGTCCGCCCGTTGAGCTCGGCGCGCAGCAGCGCGGCGGGGGCGAGGTCGACGAAGGAGCCGGCCCCGGGCTCGGCGCAGCCGAACCGGATCACGGTGGTGCTGCGGAACAGATTCTCGCCGCGGGTGAGGTCGAGGTCGACGGAGTACGACCGCACGTCGAGCAGCTGGGCACGGTAGGCGGCCTCGGAACGTTGCAGAGCTGGCATTCCAGCATGCTTTCCCAGCCGGGCGGGCACCACAAGCCTTGTTCTCCGACAGCGGGACGCGGCTGACAGCGGGTCACCCGCGGTCCGGCGGCCGGGGTGCCCTAGGGTGTCCGGGGAGAGCCCCGGACGCCGCGAGCAGCGAGGAGGAGCACCGTGACCACGGTCCTGACCCAGGGCGGCAACGCCCCACTCAACGCCGCCCGGGTGACGGTCGAGGTGACGGCGCCCAAGGCGCTGGACGTCTCCGGCCTGCTGCTGACCGAGGCCGGCAAGGTCCGTTCGGACGACGACTTCGTCTTCTTCAACGCCCCGAACGGGCCCGGGGTGACGCACCGCCCGGCCTCCGCCGGCACGCCGGACGCGATCACCGTGGACACCTCGGCGGTGCCGGCCGGCATCGAGAAGATCGTGGTGACCGCCAGCCTGGACGAGGCCGGGGCGACCTTCGCCGGCACCGAGCCCACCGCCACCGTGCGGGACGCCGGCAGCGGCGAGGTGCTGGTCACCTTCACCCCGCCGCAGCTGAGCAGCGAGACGGCGCTGGTCGTCGTCGAGGTGTACCGCCGCGGCGGCGCGTGGAAGGTCCGTGCGGTGGGCCAGGGCTACGCCAACGGGCTGGCCGGCATCGCCACCGACTTCGGCGTCTCGGTCGAGGATCCGGGGCCGGCCGCGGCCGCCCCGCCGGTGCCCGCGGCGCCGCCCGTCCAGGCGATGCAGAAGTCGGACGTGCCCCCGCCGCCGGCCGCCCCGCCCGCTCCCCCGGCCGCCGCCCCCTCCGTTCCTTCGATGACCAAGGTGACCTTGGACAAGGGCCGGGTCAGCCTCGCCAAGGGCGGCTCGGTCTCGCTGGAGAAGGGTGGCAAGCCGTTCCTGTCCGCCGTCCGGATGGGCCTCGGCTGGGAGCCGGCCGGGCGCGGCCGCAACGTCGACCTGGACGCCTCGTGCATCGCCTTCGACGCCCAGCGCAAGAAGATCGAGACCGCCTGGTTCATGAAGCTCTCGATCTTCAACGGCGCGATCGCGCACTCCGGCGACAACCTGACCGGCGCCGGCGCGGGCGACGACGAGTCCATCACCGTCCACCTGGACGGCCTGCCGCCCGAGGTGTGCGGCCTGGTCTTCGTCGTCAACTCCTTCTCCGGCCAGAAGTTCACCGACGTCAAGAACGCCTACTGCCGCCTGCTGGACGCCGGCAGCGGCCAGGAGCTGGTCCGCTTCGACCTGACCCACGCCGAGGCGCGCACCGGTGTCGCCATGTGCAAGCTGGTCCGCCAGTTCTCCGGCGAGTGGGTGATGACCGCCCTCGGCGAGTACGTCGACTCCAAGACCGCCCGCGGCATGGTCGACCCGGCCGCCCGGATGCTCTAGGCCCGGGCCCGGAACGACGACGGAGGGGACGGGCGCCCACACGCCCGTCCCCTCCTTGGACCGACCGGCGATCGGGCCGGGCGTCGCGCCGCCGTGGCTCTCGCCTGAGCGGCTGCTCCACCCACCCCCCGATTGCCGGTCGGTCCTGCATCCCCGCGGCAGACGGTGCGATCAGCCGCGGGTGGCCATGGCGCGCAGGAAGAAGGTCAGGTTGGCCGGGCGCTCGGCCAGGCGGCGCATGAAGTAGCCGTACCACTCCTGGCCGTAGGGCAGGTAGACGCGCATGGTGTTGCCCTCCTCCGCGAGGCGCAGCTGCTCCTCGGGGCGGATGCCGAGCAGCATCTGGTACTCGAAGCTGTCGGTGTCGCGCTTGTTCCACTCGGCGAGCTGGCCTGCGATGCGGACCATGCGCGGGTCGTGGCTGGCGATCATCGGGTAGCCCTCGCCGCCCATGAGGATCTTGAGCGCGCGGACGTAGGCGAGGTCGACCTGCTCCTTGCCCTGGAAGGCGACCGACTCGGGCTCCTTGTAGGCACCCTTGCAGAGGCGGACGCGTGAGCCGGCGTGCGCGAGGTCGCGGCAGTCGGCCTCGGTGCGGCGCAGGTACGCCTGGAGGACGACGCCGAGCCACGGGAAGTCGGCGCGCAGCTCGCGGGCGATCTCCAGCGTGGAGTCGGTGGTGGTGTGGTCCTCCATGTCGAGGGTCACCGTGGTGCCGGCCGCGGCCGCGGCCTCGCAGATCCGCCGGGCGTTCTCCAGCGCGATCTTCTCGCCGTCCGCCGGGAGGAACTGGCCGACCGCCGAGAGCTTGACCGAGACCTCGGCGTTCGCGGCGAGGCCGGTCTCCTTGAGGGCGGCCAGCAGGTGCTCGTACGCCTCCGCGGTGCCCGCCGCCTGGGTGGCGTCCCGGGTGTCCTCGCCGAGGTGGTCCAGGGTCACCTTGCGGCCGCTGGCCACGAGTTCGGTGGTGGCGTCGATGCCCTGCTGCAGGGTCTCGCCGGCGACGAAGCGCTTGACGATGGCCTGGGTCGGCGGGAACTTCTCGACGACGGTGCGCACCTGCGGGGAGCGGGACGCTGCGAGGAGGGCGGAACGGAGCATCGGTGACTCCTGGGCTTTCTTCCGGAGTGGTGGAGAGGGTGGTGCGGCGGCCCGGGGTGGGGGCCGCCGCACCGGGGTGCGACGGGGTGTCAGCCCATGTGCGGGTAGCGGTAGTCCGTCGGCGGGACGAACGTCTCCTTGATGGAGCGGGTGGACGTCCAGCGCATCAGGTTCTGCTTGGCGCCGGCCTTGTCGTTGGTGCCGGAGGCGCGGCCGCCGCCGAAGGGCTGCTGGCCGACGACGGCGCCGGTCGGCTTGTCGTTGATGTAGAAGTTGCCGGCGGCGTGCCGCAGGACGCCCATGGCGTGCTGCACGGCCTCGCGGTCCTGGGAGATGATCGAGCCGGTCAGGGCGTACGCGGCGACGGACTCCATCTGCGCGAGCATCTCGTCGTACGTGTCGTCCTCGTAGACGTGCACGGCGAGGATCGGGCCGAAGTACTCGTCGCGGAAGTACTCGCTCGCCGGGTCCTGGCAGACCAGGACGGTCGGGCGGACGAAGTAGCCGACCGAGTCGTCGTAGCTGCCGCCGGCCAGGACCTCGACCGTCGGGTCGGCCTTGGCGCGGTCGATGGCGGCCTTGTTCTTGGCGAAGGACCGGTCGTCGATGACGGCGCCCATGAAGTTGGACAGGTCGCTGACGTCGCCCATGGTGAGCCACTCGACCTCGTCGCGGAAGTCGTCCTTGATCTGCGCCCAGAGCGAGGCCGGGACGTAGGCACGCGACAGGGCGGAGCACTTCTGGCCCTGGAACTCGAAGGCGCCGCGGGTCATCGCGGTCTTCAGCACGGCCTTGTCGGCGGACGGGTGGGCGACCAGGAAGTCCTTGCCGCCGGTCTCGCCGACGATCCGCGGGTAGGTGCGGTAGCCGGCGATGTTGGTGCCGACCTCACGCCACAGGTGCTGGAAGGTCGCGGTGGAGCCGGTGAAGTGGATGCCGGCGAGCGCCGGGTGCTTGAGGGCGACCTCGGAGACGGCCAGGCCGTCGCCGGTGACCATGTTGATGACGCCCTTGGGCAGGCCGGCGGCCTCCAGCAGCTGCATCAGGTAGTGCGCGGCGAACTGCTGGGTCGGGGACGGCTTCCAGATCACCACGTTGCCCATCAGCGCGGGCGCGGTCGGCAGGTTGCCGGCGATCGCGGTGAAGTTGAACGGGGTGATCGCGTAGACGAAGCCCTCCAGCGGGCGGTGGTCGCTGCGGTTCCACACGCCGTCCGAGGAGATCGGCTGCTCGGAGATGATCTGCCGGGCGAAGTGCACGTTGAAGCGCAGGAAGTCGACCAGCTCGCAGGGGGTGTCGATCTCGGCCTGCTGGGCGGTCTTGGACTGGCCGAGCATGGTGGCGGCGGCCAGGGTCTCGCGCCAGGGGCCGGCCAGCAGGTCGGCGGCCCGCAGGAAGATCGCGGCGCGGGAGTCGAAGGAGAGCGCCTGCCACGCGGGGGCAGCGGCGAGGGCGGCCTCGACGGCGTCCTGCGCGTCCTCGCGGGTCGCGTTGCGCAGGGTGCCGAGGCGGGCGGCGTGGTTGTGCGGCTGGACGACGTGGATCTCGTCGCCGCCGCCCATCCGGTGCTCGCCGCCGATCGTCATGGTGAGCTGGAGCGGCTCCTGGCCACCCAGCTCCTTCAGCTTGGCCTCCAGGCGGGCCCGTTCCGGGCTGCCGGGGGCGTAGCTGTGGACCGGCTCGTTCACCGGCGCGGGGACCTGGGTCACAGCATCCATGGCGCGCACGCTCTCCTTCTCGTCATGGGTCGGCCGGCGGGGGTCGCACGTCGGCCATGTACACACGCTATGCCGCGGCCGGGGGCCGCTTGATTGGCCAGGCCGCCAAAGTGCGGCCGATACCCTTGTACGTGTGAACAGACCCGCCGACCGGCCGAAGGCCGCCGCCCGATGACCGCAGCCCCCGGCCTGCCGCTGCGGCAGCTGCTGATGTCGCTGGGCGAGCCGCTGGTCGAGCTGCAGGCCGCCCCGGCCGGCCTGGACGTGCCGGTGCGCGACGTGGCGATCCTCGACCCGGAGGAGCCGCCCGCGGCCGGCCCCGGCGAGCTGGTGCTGGCGATCGGGGTGCGCGGCCGGGCCGCGCTGCCGGTGCTGCGCGCGGCCGGCCGGGGCGGGGCCGCCGCGGTCGCCGTCAAGCTCGACGCGGGCGGTGTCCCCGACGCGCTGCGCGAGGCCGCCGCCGAGGCCGGGGTGGCGCTGCTGTCGGTCCGTCCGGAGACCCGCTGGGAGCACCTGGACGGGCTCGCCCGGATGCTGATCGCGGGCCCGGACACCCCGGAGTCCGCCGAGCCGAACGTCGGCGACCTGTTCTCGCTCGCCCAGACGGTGGCCGTGCTGACCCACGGCGTGGTCACCATCGAGGACACCTCCAGCCGGGTGCTCGCCTACTCCCGTTCCTCCGACTCCGACGAGCTGGACGACCTGCGGCGGCTGTCCATCCTCGGCTGGCAGGGCCCGGAGCCGTACCTGTCCAAGCTCCGCGAGTGGGGCGTCTTCCAGCATCTGCGCGGCTCCGACGCGGTGCTCGAGATCGAGGCCCACGCGGACCTCGGCATCCGCCGCCGCCTCGCCATCGGCATCCGGGCCGGCGCCCAGCCGCTGGGCACCATCTGGGTGCAGGAGAGCGGCCGGCCGCTGGCCGAGCAGGCCGGGCAGGCGCTGGTCGGCGCCGCCCGGGTGGCGGCCGGGCAGCTGGTCCGGCGGCGCCGCGAGCTGTCCGCGGACGTCCGGCTGACCCGCACCCTGCTGACCGGCCTGCTGGAGGGCTCCACCGGCCCGCAGTCGCTGGCCACCCATCTCGGCCTCGGCCTGCGCCGCCCGGCGACCGTCCTCGCGTACGCCGCCGACTCCGCCGACGACGGCACCGACCTCGAACTCACCCGGGCCGAGGTGACCGGTCTGATCTCGGTGCACGCCGCGGCACGGCACCGCGGGGCGCTGCTCGCCCCGATCGAGTCCCGGGTGTACGTGCTGCTGCCCGAGCTGCCGCCCGCCCTGCCCGCGGCCACCCTGCGCGGCTGGGCCCAGGAGGTCGTCGACGCGGCCCACGAGCACCTCGGGGTGCGGCTGCGGGCGGCGATCGGCTCCACCGTGGACGGGCTCGCCCGGGTGACCGAGTCCCGGGCGCAGGCCGACCGCATCCTGGACGCGATGGTCCGCGGCGGGGTGGCGCACCAGGTCGCGGCACTCGCCGACGTCCAGGCGGAGGTGCTGGTCAGCGAGGTGCTGGCGCTGCTGCTGGAGCACGCCCATCTGCGCGACCCGCGGCTCACCGAGCTGGCCGAGTACGACCGGAAGCACGGCACCCGGCTCGCCGAGTCGGTGCTCGCCTGGCTGGACGCGCTCGGCGAGGTACGGGTCGCCGCGGACGCCCTGCACATCCACCCGAACACCCTGCGCTACCGGGTCCGCCGGGCCGAGCAGCTCACCGGTCTCGACCTCGCCCAGCCGCAGCAGCGGCTGCTGGCGATGCTGCAACTGCGGCTGCCCGCCGAGGACACCTGACGGGCGTCGACGACGGGCAGCGCACGGACGGGAAGCGCACAGGGGGCTGGCCGGCTCCCCGGTCCGTCCGGGGCCGGGGGCGGTCAGTGGCGGCGCAGGCGGTGCCACGGACCGGTGATGGCGAGCATGATGCCCGGCTCCTGGATGTTGGCGAACAGCGTCTCACCGTCGGCCGAGAAGGTGACACCGGTGAACTCGCTGTACTCCGGCTTCTCCGCGGTGCCGAGGTTCAGCTCGTTGCGGGCGATCGGGAAGGTCCGGCCCTCGTCCGTCGTGCCGAACAGGTGCTGCTGGCCCTCGCCGTCCTCGGCGATCACCAGGCCGCCGTGCGGGGAGACGGTGATGTTGTCCGGGCCGTCGAAGTTGCCGTTGTCCGCCCAGACGTCCTTGTTGACGCCGAGCAGCACCTTCAGGGTGACGGTGCGGCGGGCCGGGTTGTAGAACCACACCTGGCCGTCGTGCTGCACCGGGCTCTCCTCGCGGGCGTAGCTCGCCACGAAGTAGGTGCCGCCGTCACCCCACCACATGCCCTCCAGCTTGCGGGAGCGGGTGACCTCGCCGTCCTTGAACTGCTTGCGGACGGAGACCGTCTTCGCGTCGCGGTCCGGCACCTTCACCCAGTCCACGCCGTAGGTGGTGCCGATCGTCGTCGCGCGGGACAGGTCGTCGACCAGCTTGCCGTGCGAGTCGAAGCACTTGAAGGCCTCCAGCACACCGGCGTCGTCGGCCAGGGTGCGCAGCTTGCCGCGGCCGTGGTGGAAGCCGGCCGGCGGGGTCCAGCGGTAGAGCAGGCCGTTCGGGCCGGAGGCGTCCTCGGTCAGGTAGACGTGGCCGCGCCGGGGGTCGACCACGACCGCCTCGTGCGGGTAGCGGCCGAACGCCTTGATCGGCTTCGGGTCGCGGTTGGCGTCCTGGTCGTACGGGTCGACCTCGAAGATGTAGCCGTGGTCCTTGGTCATGCCGTTCTGGCCGGCCCGGTCCTCGGTCTCCTCGCCGGACAGCCAGGTGCCCCACGGGGTGGCGCCGCCCGCGCAGTTGGTGGAGGTGCCGGCGATACCGACCCACTCGCGGACCTGCTTGCCGTGCTTGGCGACCTCGACGACGGTGCAGCCGCCGGCCGCGCCCGGGTCGTAGACGTGGCCCTCCAGCAGCGGCACCGGGTGCGGCCAGCTGCTGCGCTTGCCCTTCAGCTCGTGGTTGTTCACCAGCAGGGTGGCGCCGTGCCGGCCGGGGAAGGCCGCCGTGCCGTCGTGGTTGCTGGGCGTCGACTCGCCGGTGACCAGGGTGGTCTTCCCGGTGTAGGTGATGACCCGGTACTTGAAGCCCTTGGGCAGGGCCAGGACGCCCTCCGGGTCGGAGACCAGCGGGCCGTAGCCGAGCGCGGTGTGCGCACCCTTCTCGGCCGCAGGGGCGTCGCCGCCGAGCGGGGCCGCGATCGCGCCGGGGGCGGTGGCCAGCACCTCGGCGCTGCCGGCGATGAGGACACCGGCCCCGAGCATGGTCGAGCGGTTCACGAAGTCCCGGCGGGACAGCGACATGGCGTCACTCCTGAGGGTGCGAGCTGGGGTGGGGCGGGCAACGCGCGCCAGACTCTTCGCGGCGGGTGAACCCGGCATGAATCAGGGGCTGCGGCCGGGTGGTGTTTTGCCGTCCTCATGCGAACCCATGACCTGCTCTTCACCTTCCGTGCCGTCAGGCCCTTCCGGCACGTGCGTCCTTCGTCCACGCCCTCAGCCGCGGCGCAGCAGCCGCCAGTCCTCCCAGGCCTCCAGCCACGCCTCCTCGGCGCCGTCCGCGCCGCCCGGGACGCCGCCCGCCCACAGCCGTTCCCAGGCCCGCTGCGCCGACAGGCTCGGCACCTCGCTCGCGAAGACGGTGTAGCGGACGGACTCCCCGACCGCCGCCTCCCCCTCCGCCGTCCCCACCAGCCAGTCCGTCCGCTGCGCCAGTCTGGTCAGCTGATTGACCATCGCGGAGACCGCCTCGACCGCCTCGTGGCGGCTCTCCGACGCCAGCCGCATCTGCTGCCGCACCGCCGCCTCCCAGCGCTCCGCCCCGGCCTCGCCGCGCAGTCGGCGCGGGATCCGGCCGGCGCGCCGCGAGCACAGCTGCGCCTCCATGGCGATCGCCTCCTGGATGCTGTGCTCGACGACCGCCCGGTGCGCCTCCATTCCGACCGCCCGCGGCAGCTCGCGATCCTCCACCGGCACGGAGCGTCGCCACTGACGCTCCGTCAGTTCACGGGCCAGGGCGGTGCGGCCGCGGACGAAGGGCTCGACGTCCGCGACCCGGCGCAGCTCGACCCCGGCCGGCGGCAGCCCCCGCGCGGTGACGGCGACGGCGACGCCGTCCAGCTGAAGCCGCCCGACCCACACCGGAGCGCCGACCTCCGCGCCGTCCGGGCCGACCGGCCGGCGGTCCTCGTGGATCTCCACCGGGCAGGGCTCGCCGTCGACGGAGATCCAGCCGCGCAGCGCCCTGGTCAGCCCCGGCCCGTCGCCCTCGTCGATCTCCAACTGGTCGTAGAGGCGGTCGCGTTCGTCCTCGACCAGGTCCTCCGGGTCGGGCAGCGGCCGCCCGGCCGGATCCGCGGTGAGGTGGGTGCGCACCGAGACGTACGGGCCCTGCGGGCGGCTCCAGTCCCCGGAGCGCAGCTCGACCCAGCGGAGCCGGCCGTCGAGCACCTCGTAGCCCGCCAGACAGTCGCGGCCGCCCGCCGGGCCGGCGGCGTACAGCGGGAAGTCCGCGGCGGCCAGCACCCGCCGGTCGTTCGCCTCGTGCTCGGCGGGCCCGGCGTGCCGGCCCTGCGCCGCCTGCCCGGCCTGCTCGGCCGCGGCGGGGTCGGCCGGGGCGTCCTCGGGGCCGTGGGGCCCGATCGGACCCTGTCTCGTCATGCTGGCCGCACCCCCGGTCCTCGCCGCGCCGTCCGCGGCGGCCGCCGGGCGCCGACCCGACCACCGCACCGCGTCCGCCCCACGATACGGGTCGGCCCGCCTGGCAGGCCATCAGGCCGCACGACCCGCCGACCGCACGCGGACCCGGGGCGTTTGTCGGCGGGGCTGCCTACCCTGAGCGGCATGACATCGACCACCGACTCGACCACCGACTTCCCGGCCCGGATCAGCATCGTCACGCTCGGGGTCACCGACCTGGGCCGGTCCACCGCCTTCTACGAGGCGCTCGGCTGGCGCCGTTCGGCCGCGTCCAGCCCGGAGATCGTCTGGTTCCGCACCGCCGACTCGGTCCTCGGGCTCTTCCCCACCGAGGAACTGGCCGCCGACGCCGGGGTGCCGGCGGCCGGCGAGCCGTCCTTCCGCGGTGTGACGCTGGCCGTCAACCTGGAGTCCCCGGCCAAGGTGGACGCCGCGCTGGCCACCGCCGTCGCCGCCGGCGCCACCGTGGTCAAGCCCCCGGCCGCCACCTCCTGGGGCGGCTACTCCGGCTACTTCGAGGACCCGGACGGCCACCTCTGGGAGCTGGCCCACAACCCCTTCTTCCCCTTCACCGAGGACGGCAGCCTCGACCTGCCGTAGGCCGGGGGCGCCCGCCGGTGCCGTCAGCCGTGGCCCTGCTGGGACTTGGCCTTGAAGGCGGCCTTGCGGGCCTCCTTGGCGACCTGGCGGTCGGTGTGGAGTTCGCCGACGGTGTCGAGGACCTGCGCGGTGTAGGGGTGCGGCACCCGCCAGAGCTCGCCGAAGTAGGAGGCCGGGTTGTCGGTCACCGGCAGCGAGGCGACCAGCTCGCGCAGCTGGGCGGCGTCGCCGCGCCCGGCGAGCAGCACCGCGGAGAAGTGGTCGACGGTCCGCCAGAGGGAGACCGACCGCTCGGGGGCGGCGATGTCGTGGCCGTGGACGCGCAGCAGCTCCCGGGCGAGCCCGCCGAGCTCGGGGTCGTCGACGACCTCGGCGAGGGCGGTGTCGCCTTCCTCGCCCAGTCCGGCGAGGGCCGCCGCGGTGTACATCCGCCGCACCGGGCTGTACGCGTCGAGGCCGCGCGAGGCGACGAGCAGTTCCCGGGCGGCGGCGGTCGCCTCGCGGCGGGCCAGCCAGACGTGGATCTCCCGCTCGGGCAGGACGTTCGGGGACTCGGAGAGGCCGCGCAGCAGCGCGGCGGCGTCGCCCTGGGCGAGGTCGCCGATCAGCGGCGCGTCGTAGCCGTCGGCGAGCAGCCACTCGCGGACGCCGTACTGGCCGAGCGGGGTGAGCCGGACGAGGCCGAAGCGGGCGGCGTCCTCATCGGTGGGTTCGGCGCCGGGCTCGGCGGCGGCCTCGGCGCCCTCCTCCGCTTCCTCTTCCTCCTCGAAGAGTTCCGGGTCGATCGGCCGGTGCTCGACCAGACCGAGCTCGGCCAGGTCGGCGAGCATCGGGTCGAGTTCGACCATGAGGTCGGTGATCTGGCCGAGCATCTCCTCGTCCGGCTCCTCCCCCTCGGGGACGACCAGCAGCGCGGCGAGGACGCCGAGCGGCACGGTCTCCTCGCCGGGCTCGGCGAAGGCCGTCAGCTCGTACAGCACCTGCAGCGCCTCGTCGAGCAGCTCGGCGGCGGCCTCGCTGGCCTCCTCGACCTCGGCGAGCCCGCTCTCCACGGCCTCCGTGTCCTCCTCCCCGCCCTCGGGGGCCTCGCCCTCGACGTCGAGCAGGTCGGTGTCGACGGCGAGCTCGCGGACGATGCCGGCCGCGGTGAGCCACAGGTCGAGGACGGTGGACGGGTCGCCGGCCTCGGCGTCGGCCACCTCCTCCATGGGCACGGCGACGTGCTCGCCGGCCTGGGTGGTGCCGAGTTCGACCAGATCCAGGTCGCACGCCAGCGACCAGGCACGCAGCACCTCGACCACCGACTCCTCGGGCACCTCGCCCTCCTCCGGGGCGAGGCCGAGCAGCCGGGCGGCCGGCCCGCGGTCGTCCTCCACGAGGTCGCCGAACTCGTCGACGACCCGGTGCGGGGCGGCCCACCGTGCGAGCTTGACCGCCCGGCCGATCAGCGGGACGGCCAGCGCGGCGGCGGCAAGCTCCTCCTCGGGGGGCAGCGCGATCGGCGGGACGAGCACCGCGGTGTCATCGAGGTCCTCGTCGTCCTCGTCGCGGCCGCCCGCCCCGTACAGCTCGGCCAGGTCGTAGTCGGCGGGCAGCAGGCTCTCGGCGGGTGCCGCCTGCCCGGCACCGGCCGAGTGGTCAGGGGTGTTGCGGCGTCGTCCGGCCATCGTTGGCGATCTCCCGTGGTGGCTGTGGTGGGCCCGGGCCGTCGCGTGTCGGCCCATCCACTCAGCGTATCGGGCGGGGCGCCCCGCCGCTGTGCCCGCGCGGCGCGCGCCGTCCGGGGTGTGACGGAAAACAGCGGGTCGCCGGGGGTCCGGGCGGCAAGGCGGGCCCGCCCGGGCGCGTAAACTGCTGCGGGCGCCGCGCACACCCCGCGCCGGCCCCTCGGGCAACGAAGCCCTCCCCCCTCCGCTCCCGACCACGGGTCGGAGGACCCCGCACGCACACCGCGCCACCCGGGCTCCGCACCGCGGCCGCCACCCCTGGCCCCGTCGGCCCCGGTGGTGCCCGGCCACAGGAGACCCCTGCCATGGCGGACCTCTCCCCCGCCGGCCCCGGCCTGCGCTCCACGCAGTTTCCCGGGCGCCGACTGTCGGAGGCCCTGCTCTCCCCGGAACTCGCGCCGCGCGCGCAGCTCCGGCTCGCCGCGATCAGCCGCTGGAACGCGCTGCGCGGCATCCGCGTCGGCTTGGTGGCCGGCGCCCTGCTCCTCCTGCTGATCGGCGCCAATCTGGCCACGCCGATCTACCCCGTGCTGCAGCGGCAGCTCGGTCTGACGCCGCTGCACACCACCGTGCTGTTCACGGTGTACGTGTTCGCGCTCGTCCCGGTGCTCGCGGTGGTCGGCCACTGGTCGGACCACCTGGGCCGGCGGGCGCTGATCCTGCCGGCGGTGGGCCTGGCCGCGGTCGGCGACCTGATGTTCGCCAACGCACACGGTTTCGCCCTGCTGGTGGCGGGCCGCGCCGTCCAGGGTGTGGCGGTCGGCCTGTCGACCGGCGCCGCCGGGGCGGCCCTCGGCGACCTGCTGCCGGACCGCCCCTCGCTGGCCGCGAAGCTGACCCTGGCCTGTTCGGCGGGCGGCGTGGCGATCGGCCCGGTGGTCGGGGCGAGCCTGTCCACCGGCGCGCACCCGCTGCTGACGCCCTTCGTGCTGCACGCGCTGGCGCTGCTCGCGCTGTGCGTGCCGCTGGCGGTGGTGCACCCGCGGATGCCCGGCCGGGAGCGCCCGCCGGCCGCGCCGCCGCGCATCACCACGCCGGCCCACCTGCGGCCGCAGCGGCTGCGCCTGCCGCGCCGGGGCCGCCGGACCTTCCTGCTGGCGGCCGGCGCGGGCTTCGTCTCGTACGCGGTGTTCGGGGTGTACCTGTCGCTGGCGCCGGCCTTCGCGGCCCGGCTGCTGCACTCGGACTCGCACCTGACCGGCGCGGTGGTGGCCGCGCTGCTGCTGGGCTCCTCCGCCGCGGCGCAGCTGCTGGTGCCGCCGACCGCCGACCGACCGGTGATCGCGGCGGGTCTGGCCGGTCTGGCGGCGGGCCTGGCGCTGGTGGTGGCCGCGGGCTACTCCGGCACGCCGGCGCTGCTGTTCATCGGCAGTGTGCTGGGCGGGGCCTGCCAGGGTGTGGCGTTCCGGTCGCTGTTCACCTCCGCGGTCGCGGCGATGGACCCGGAGCGCCGGGGCAGCGAGCTGTCCGCGCTGTGGGTGATCGTCTACCTGGGCAGCTCGCTGCCGATCGTGGTGGTCGGTTGGCTGACCCAGCGCTACGGCCTGCTGCCCGCGGTGAGCGGGTTCGCGGCGGTGGCGGCGACGGTCTGCCTGGGGCTGGCGGCGGCCGTGCTGGTGCGGCCGGGCGGGCGCAGCGAGTAGCCGTTGTCGTCGTCGTAGTCCACGAAGGTCCGGGAGATCCCGCCGATCAGGCCGAGCACGAGGAAGACCACGACCAGCGCCTTGCCGCCGCCCGAGAGGATCAGCGGGCGGGTCGCGGAACGGGCTGCCGCCACCGGCGGCAGCCCGTCGTCGCCGAAGAGGCGCTTGGGGTAGGCCGAGGTGAGCATCAGCACGTAGGCGCTGAAGCGCATCGCGTAGCGCAGGGTCGCGGCGGTCGCGCCGAACAGCGGATCGGGCATCCGGCCGAGGATCAGCGCGATCAGCCAGACGATGAAGGAGACGGCGTACCAGCCGGTGACGACCAGGCCCTGCACGATCGCCGCGGGGATCATCAGGATCAGGCGGAAGAACACGGCGAGCCGGTTCAGTTCGCCGGGCCGCAGTTCCACCCGGACGGGGTAGTCCTCGGGCCGCCACGCGAACGGCGGGTAGTCGTCGACCAGCAGCATCGCGGAGGCCCGCACCCGGGTGTCCCAGGCGACGAAGCCGGAGAGGTACTCCTCGATCGGCTCGGGCAGCCGGCCCATGAACAGGGCGCCGAACCAGCCCACGATGACGGCCGGGATCGCCAGCACCGACAGCACCCACACCACGATGAACTGCGGGATCAGCAGCAGCCAGCGCAACAGGATCGTCCAGCGGCGCTGCTGTGCGGCCTCCGGGACGTCCAGCTCGGGAAGGAATTCCAGCGGCATGCTGCCCTGGGGGACCTGCCAACCGTCCGTCGCCACGCTGTGCTCCCTGACCTCGACCGGTGCGGACGAGGGGATGACATTCCCGGTCCGAACGGTCGCCGACACCTGCCGGGACCCGTACGGCGCAAAGCCGGGGGGTGCCGGGTCCGCCGGGACACGGACGCCGCCCCCGGCCCGGCGAGCGGGACGGGGGCGGCGGAAGGCGTCCGGGCGGGGCTCAGACGTTGAAGCCGAGAGCGCGGAGCTGGTCGCGGCCCTCGTCGGTGATCTTGTCGGGGCCCCACGGCGGCATCCAGACCCAGTTGATCCGCAGGTCCTTGACCAGGCCGTCGGTGGCGGTCTTCGCCTGGTCCTCGATGACGTCGGTCAGCGGGCAGGCCGCCGAGGTGAGCGTCATGTCGACGGTCGCCACGTCGTCCTCGTCGATGTGGAGACCGTAGATCAGGCCGAGGTTGACCACGTCGATGCCGAGCTCGGGGTCGACGACGTCCATCAGGGCCTCGTGGAGGTCCTCGACGGACACCGTACCGACGCTGGTGAAGCCCACCATGCCCTCGGTGGCCTCGGCCGTCGGCTCGGCGGCCTGCTCGGCCGGGGTCTCGCTGTCACTCATGGGAGAGTCCGTCCGTTTCAGTCGTTGATGGCGGGCTGCTCGCCCAGGGCCTTGGCGGTGGCGTCCTTCCAGGCCATCCAGCTGAGCAGGGCGCACTTGACCCGGGCCGGGTACTTGGAGACGCCGGCGAACGCGACCGCGTCCTCCAGCACCTCCTCGTCGCCCTCGCCCTGGCCCTTGCTCTGCATCAGTGCCAGGAAGGCCTCCTGGACGGCCTGGGCCTCGCCGACGGTCTTGCCGACCACCAGGTCGTTCAGCACCGAGGCGCTGGCCTGGCTGATCGAGCAGCCCTGCGACTCGTAGCTGACGTCCGCCACGGTGGCGCCGTCGAGCTTCACCCGCAGGGTGATCTCGTCGCCGCAGGTCGGGTTGACGTGGTGGACCTCGGCGTCGCCTGCCCGCAGCCCCTTGCCGTGGGGGTTGCGGTAGTGGTCCAGGATGATCTCCTGGTACATCGAGTCGAGCTTCATCCCGTCACCTCAGGCGAAGAAGTTGCGGACGTGGTGCAGGCCGTCGATCAGCGCATCGACCTCGGCCGGCGTCGAGTACAGGTAGAACGACGCCCTGGTGGTCGCCGGAACTCCGTACCGCAGGCAGACCGGCCGCGCGCAGTGGTGGCCGACGCGCACGGCGATGCCCTGCTCGTCGAGCACCTGGCCGACGTCGTGCGGGTGGATGTCGCCGAGCGTGAAGGAGATCGCGGCACCGCGGTCCACGGCCGTGCGCGGGCCGATGATCCGCAGGTCCGGGACCTCCAGCAGGCGCTCGATCGCGTACTCGGTGATCGCGTGCTCGTGCGCGGCGATCTTCGCCATGCCGATGGCCGACAGGTAGTCGACGGCCGCGCCGAGGCCGACGGCCTGGGCGATCGGCGGGGTGCCGGCCTCGAACTTGTGCGGCGCCGGGGCGTAGGTGGACGAGCCCATCGTGACGGTCTCGATCATCTCGCCGCCGCCCAGGAACGGCGGGAGGTCCTCCAGCAGCTCCTGACGGCCCCACAGCACGCCGATGCCGGTCGGGGCCAGCATCTTGTGGCCGGTGAAGGCGACGAAGTCGGCCTCCAGCGCCTGCACGTCCAGCACCATGTGCGGGGCGGCCTGCGAGGCGTCGATCACGACCAGGGCGCCGACCGACTGGGCCTTGCGGACGATCGTCTCGACCGGGTTGAACGTGCCCAGCAGATTGGAGACCAGGGTGAAGGAGACCACCTTGGTCTTCTCGGTGATCAGCTCGTCGATGTTCGACAGGTCGAGCCGGCCCTCGTCGGTCAGCCCGAACCACTTCAGCTTCGCGCCGGTGCGCTGCGAGAGCAGCTGCCACGGCACGATGTTGGAGTGGTGCTCCATCTCGGTGATCACGATCTCGGCGTCCGCGTCGACGCGGTAGGGCTCGTCCGCCCAGCCGAGCATGTTGGCGACCAGGTTGAGCGACTCCGAGGCGTTCTTGGTGAAGATCACCTCGTCCCGGCTCGGCGCGTTGACGAAGGCCGCGACCTTGTCGCGGGCGCCCTCGTACAGCGCCGTGGCCTCCTCGGCCAGCACGTGCACACCGCGGTGCACGTTGGCGTTGTGCTGCTCGTAGTACGCGTTCAGCGCCTCCAGCACCTGACGCGGCTTCTGCGAGGTGGCCGCGTTGTCCAGGTAGACCAGCGGCTTGTCGTCGTGCAGCAGGCGCTGCAGGACGGGGAAGTCCTTGCGGATCGCGTCGGTGTCGAGGAGCCCGGTCAGCGCCGAGCCGGTATGAGTCGTCGTCACTCGGAAGCGCCGCCCTTCACGTAGCTCTCGTAGCCCTCTTCCTCCAGCTTGTCGGCCAGCTCGGCACCGCCGGACTCGACGATGCGACCGGCCGCGAAGACGTGGACGTAGTCGGGCTTGATGTACCGCAGGATGCGGGTGTAGTGGGTGACCAGCAGGGTGCCGACCTCGCCGGTCGAGCGGACCCGGTTGATGCCCTCGGAGACGACGCGCAGCGCGTCGACGTCCAGGCCCGAGTCGGTCTCGTCGAGGATCGCGATCCTCGGCTTGAGGAGCTCCAGCTGGAGGATCTCGTGCCGCTTCTTCTCACCGCCGGAGAAGCCCTCGTTGACGTTGCGCTCGGCGAAGGACGGGTCCATCTGGAGCGCGGCCATGGCCTCCTTGACCTCCTTCACCCAGAGGCGCAGCTTGGGGGCCTCGCCGCGGACGGCGGTGGCGGCGGTGCGCAGGAAGTTGGAGACGGAGACGCCGGGGACCTCGACCGGGTACTGCATGGCCAGGAAGACGCCCGCGCGGGCCCGCTCGTCGACGGACATCGCCAGCACGTCCTCGCCGTCCAGCAGCACCGAGCCGCTGGTCACGGTGTACTTCGGGTGCCCGGCCAGCGAGTAGGCGAGGGTGGACTTGCCGGAGCCGTTGGGGCCCATGATGGCGTGGGTCTCGCCCTGCTTCACGGTCAGGTCGACGCCGCGGAGGATCTCGCGGGGGCCCGACTCGGCCTCGACGGAGACGTGCAGGTCGCGGATTTCAAGCGTTGCCATGTGTACTCAGGACTCCTGGTTGACGGAGACGAGCACATCGTCCCCTTCGATCTTTACGGGGTAGACGGCGACCGGCTTGGTGGCGGGCAGCCCGGACGGCTTGCCGGTGCGCAGGTCGAAGCTCGATCCGTGCAGCCAGCACTCGATCATGCAGTCCTCGACCTCGCCCTCGGACAGCGAGACGTTGGCGTGCGAGCAGGTGTCGTTGACGGCGAACACGCCCTCGTCGGTGCGGACCACCGACACGGCGACACCGTTGAGCTCGACCCGGCGAGGGACGTCCTCGGCCAGGTCGCTCAGCGAGCACGCACGGAGGAAACTCATGCGACCGTCGCTTCCAGCTCGGCCTCGATCTTCTCCATGAGGTGGTCCTGGATCTCGGCGACGCCGATCTGCTGGACGAGCTCGGCGAAGAAGCCGCGGACCACCAGGCGGCGGGCCTCGTCGGCCGGGATGCCGCGGGCCTGCAGGTAGAACAGCTGCTCGTCGTCGAAGCGGCCGGTCGCGGAGGCGTGGCCGGCGCCGACGATCTCGCCGGTCTCGATCTCCAGGTTCGGGATCGAGTCGACCCGGGCGCCGTCGGTGAGCACCAGGTTGCGGTTGTGCTCGTAGGTGTCGGTGCCGACGGCGGCGGCGCGGATCAGCACGTCGCCGACCCAGACCGCGTGCGCGTCCTGGCCCTGCAGGGCGCCCTTGTAGACCACGTTGGAGCGGCAGTGCGGGGTGTCGTGGTCGATGACCAGACGGTGCTCCAGGTGCTGGCCGGCGTCGGCGAAGTACAGGCCGAACAGCTCGGCCTCGCCGCCGGAGGCGGCGTAGACCACCCGCGGGTGGATGCGGACCAGGTCGCCGCCGAAGGTGACCACGACGGACTTGAAGGTGGCGTCGCGGCCGACCAGGGCGGAGTGCTGGGCGGCGTGCACCGCGTCGCGCTCCCAGTCCTGGACGGAGACGAAGGTCAGCTTGGCGCCCTCGCCGACGAGCAGCTCGACGTTGGCGGCGCGGGTGCCGGTGCCGGTGTGGTTGATCACCACGACGGCCTCGGCGAACGGCTTGACGTCGACGACCACGTGGGCGAAGCGGACGCCGCCCTCGCCGTGCACGTCGATCCTCACCGGCTCGGTGAGCACCTGCTCCTTGGCGACGGTGACCACCAGGGCCTGCTCGAAGGCGCTGAACGCCTGGGCGGCGACCCGGTCGACCGGCTTGCCGGCGGCGCCCAGACGGGCGTCGTCCCGGCCGACGGTCTCGGCGGTGACGCCGTCCGGCAGCGCCAGCTCCAGCTTGTCCTGGCCGGTGGCACCCTCGGCGGCGGTGCCGTCGTGCAGGCCGTTCAGGCGGTGCAGCGGGGTGAACCGCCAGTCCTCCTCGCGCCCGGTCGGCACGGGGAAGTCGTTCACGTCGTAGGACGGCTTGACCGCGACGCGGGCGTCGATCGGCTGCTGCACGGCGGTGCGGCCGGTACCGGGGCCGGCCAGCTGCGCGCCGGTGCCGGCGGTGCCGACCTCGATCGAACCGGCGGTGGTGGCACCGCTAGGGGTGTTGACGTCAGCCATGGCTGTCGTAGTGCTCTCTTCCTGGGATACGGGACGGACGGGGGCGGTGGGGCGTCAGCCGACCGCGCCCTCCATCTGCAGCTCGATCAGCCGGTTGAGCTCCAGCGCGTACTCCATCGGCAGCTCGCGCGCGATGGGCTCGACGAAGCCCCGGACGATCATCGCCATGGCCTCCTGCTCGGTCATGCCGCGGCTCATCAGGTAGAAGAGCTGGTCCTCGCTGACCTTGGAGACCGTCGCCTCGTGGCCCATGGAGACGTCGTCCTCGCGGACGTCGACGTACGGGTAGGTGTCCGAGCGGGAGATCGTGTCGACCAGCAGCGCGTCGCAGAGCACGTTGGACTTGGCGCCGTGCGAGCCCTCGCCGATCTCGATCAGGCCGCGGTACGAGGTGCGGCCGCCGCCGCGGGCCACCGACTTGGAGACGATGGACGACGAGGTGTGCGGCGCCATGTGCACCATCTTGGCGCCCGCGTCCTGGTGCTGGCCCTCGCCGGCGAAGGCGATGGAGAGCGTCTCGCCCTTGGCGTGCTCGCCCATCAGGTAGACCGCCGGGTACTTCATGGTCACCTTGGAGCCGATGTTGCCGTCGACCCACTCCATGGTCGCGCCCTCGTACGCCACGGCGCGCTTGGTGACCAGGTTGTAGACGTTGTTCGACCAGTTCTGGATGGTCGTGTAGCGGCAGCGGCCGCCCTTCTTGACGATGATCTCCACGACCGCGGAGTGCAGCGAGTCGGAGGAGTAGATCGGCGCGGTGCAGCCCTCGACGTAGTGGACGTAGGCGTCCTCGTCGACGATGATCAGCGTCCGCTCGAACTGGCCCATGTTCTCGGTGTTGATCCGGAAGTAGGCCTGCAGCGGGATGTCGACGTGCACGCCCTTCGGCACGTAGATGAACGAGCCGCCCGACCACACGGCCGTGTTCAGCGAGGCGAACTTGTTGTCACCCACCGGAATGACGGTGCCGAAGTACTCCTTGAAGAGCTCCGGGTGCTCGCGCAGCGCCGTGTCGGTGTCCAGGAAGATGACGCCCTGCTGCTCCAGGTCCTCGCGGATCTGGTGGTAGACGACCTCGGACTCGTACTGGGCGGCGACACCGGCGACCAGGCGCTGCTTCTCCGCCTCCGGGATGCCCAGCTTGTCGTACGTCGCCTTGATGTCGGCGGGCAGGTCCTCCCAGGACTCGGCCTGCTTCTCGGTGGAGCGCACGAAGTACTTGATGTTGTCGAAGTCGATGCCCGACAGGTCGGAGCCCCAGGTCGGCATGGGCTTCTTGCCGAAGAGCTTCAGGCCCTTGAGACGCAGGTTCAGCATCCACTCGGACTCGTTCTTCTTCGCCGAGATGTCGCGCACGACCTCCTCGCTGAGACCGCGCTTGGCAACCGCGCCGGCCTCGTCGGAGTCGGCCCAGCCGTACTCGTAGGTGCCCAGGCCTTCGAGCTCGGGGTGTGCGATGTCAGTCATGCGAGGTTCCTCCGCGCGGACGAGCCGTTTCATTGGGGGACGTACCGGCAGTCGGCACGGCACCGGGCGCCCGCTCGGCGGACGACGGTGCGGCACCGGATGCCGGCACATAGGTGGTGCAGACCCCGTCGCCGTGGGCGATCGTGGCCAGCCTTTGCACATGGGTGCCCAGGAGCTGCGAGAAGACCTCGGTCTCGGCCTCGCAGAGCTGCGGGAACTGCTCGGCGATGTGCGCGACCGGGCAGTGGTGCTGGCAGAGCTGGGCTCCCGCGGGGGCCTTGGCGGCGGCCGCGGACGGCACCCGCCGCACCGTGGCAGCGTACCCGTCGGCGCTCAGCGCCTCCGCGAGCGCCTCGGCGCGGTGGCCCGCAGCGGCCCGCTCCAGGCTGCTCAGGTACTTCTGGCCCTGCTTGGCGAAGCGGGCCCGGGCGAAGGCGGCGACCGCCTCCTCGCCCGCCGTGCCGCCGCCCACCGACTCCGAGATCCAGCGCAGCGCGTCGGCGGCGAGCTGGTCGTACGCCTGGTAGAAGGCGTCCCGGCCGGACTCGGTGAGAGCGAAGACCTTGGCCGGCCGGCCGCGGCCACGGCTGCCGTACACCCGCTGCTCACGGGACTCGACCAGGCCGGCGGCGGCCAGCGAGTCCAGGTGGCGGCGGACGGCGGCCGCGGTCAGCCCGAGGCGGCTGGCCAGGTCGGCGGCGGAGGACGGACCGTGGTCCAGGACCGAGCGGGCGACCCGGTCCCGGGTCGCCCGATGGCCCTCCAGCAGGACCTCCGTCGCTGTCGCGGGCACGGCGCAGCCGGGGGCCGTCTCGGCCGCCCCGTCCTGTGCGGAGTGCTCGCGCATGTTTTTCACAACACCATTGTTGCGTAATTCGTTCCGATGGAACAAGCCGTGATCCACGCCTCAACGGTGTCCTCAATCACGCAGGTAAGCCTTACCTGGCCTGGGGCGGCGAGAGGTCCGGGGCGGTGTCCGGAGCTGGTCGGCAGCCCTCTTACACTCGCCGGTATGCGACTCGAACCCGCCGTAGAGGTGGCCGGGCTGGTCAAGCGCTACGGCGAGAAGACGGCCGTCGACGGCCTCGACCTCACCATGGCCCGCGGCACCGTCACCGCCGTCCTCGGCCCGAACGGCGCCGGCAAGACCACCACGATCGAGATGTGCGAGGGCTACCGCCGGCCCGACGCCGGCACCGTCCGGGTGCTCGGCCTCGACCCGGTCGCCGACGGCGCCGCACTGCGCCCGCGGATCGGCGTGATGCTCCAGTCGGGTGGCGTCTACCCGGGCGCCCGCGCGATCGAGATGCTGCAGCACACCGCGAAGCTGTACGCCGACCCGCTGGACGTGCCCGGGCTGGTCGAGCGCCTCGGCCTCGGCTCCTGCGGGCGCACCGCCTACCGCCGGCTCTCCGGCGGCCAGCAGCAGCGCCTCGCACTCGCCATGGCCGTGGTCGGCCGCCCCGAACTGGTCTTCCTGGACGAGCCCACGGCCGGCCTCGACCCGCAGGCCCGCCGCGCCACCTGGGAGCTGGTCCGCGAGCTGCGCGCCGACGGGGTGACCGTGGCGGTCACCACCCACCACATGGACGAGGCCGAGCAGCTCGCCGACGAGGTCGTCATCGTCGACCACGGCCGGGTCGTCGCCACCGGCTCCCCCGCCGAGCTCTGCCGGGCCGAGGACGGGGTCCGCTTCGGCGCGCCCGGCGGCCTGGACCTCACCGGGCTGCGGGCCGTGCTGCCGGCTGGCGCGGTGGCCGTCGAGGCCGCCCCCGGCGCGTACCGGGTGGACGCCCCGGTCGACCCGCAGCTGCTGGCCGCCGTCACCGCCTGGTGCGCCGAGGCCGGTGTGATGCCGGAGGGGCTGGCCGTGCAGCGGCGCAGCCTGGAGGACGTCTTCCTGGAGCTGACCGGACGGGAGCTGCGCTCGTGACCGACTACTCGCCGCGGCCGGGCGCCGCCCCGGTCGGCCGGATGCTGCTGGCACAGACCGCGCTGGAGACCCGGATGCTGCTGCGCAACGGCGAGCAGCTGCTGCTGACCGTGATCATCCCGACCGTGCTGCTGGTGCTGTTCAGCGCCGTGGACATCGTCGCCGTGGACGGCCCCGGCAAGCGGGTCGACTTCCTGGCGCCCGGCCTGCTGGCGCTCGCGGTGATGTCCACCGCGTTCACCGGGCAGGCGATCGCCACCGGCTTCGAGCGCCGCTACGGCGTGCTGAAGCGGCTCGGCGCGACCCCGCTGCCGCGCTGGGCGCTGCTGACCGCGAAGACCGGCTGCGTGCTGGTGACCGAGGCGCTGCAGGTGGCGCTGCTGACGGTGATCGCGCTGGCGCTGGGCTGGTCGCCGCAGGGCGACCCGCTCGCGGTCGCCGGGCTGCTGGTGCTCGGCACCGCCGCGTTCTCGGGCCTCGGCCTGCTGATGGCGGGCACGCTGAAGGCGGAGGCCACGCTGGCCGGCGCGAACCTGGTCTTCGTCCTGCTGCTGCTGGTCGGCGGCGTGGTGGTGCCGCTGTCGCGGTTCCCGGAGACCGTCCGGCCGGTGCTGGAGCTGCTGCCGATCAGCGCGCTCTCGGACGGGCTGCGCTCGGTGCTGCAGGACGGCGCCGGGGCGCCCTGGTCGGACCTCGGGGTGCTGGCCGTCTGGTCGGTGCTGGGGCTGGGCGCGGCGGCGCGCTTCTTCCGCTGGGAGTGAGTCCCGGCGCGACGGTGCCCCGTACCCGGCGGGTACGGGGCATCGTCGTGTCCGGGGCCGGGTCAGGCGCGGCGGCGCCGCACGGCGAGGACGATGCCGCCGCCCGCGGCGAGCACCAGGGCGCCGCCGATCGCCAGCGGGATCACGCCGTCGGCGCCGGTGAAGGCGAGGCCGCCGGTGGTGGTACCGCCGGTGGTGGTGGCTGGCGGGGTCGAGGCCGGGGCGGAGCCGGACGGCGTGGGCGACGGGGAGCCGGTGCTGCCCCCGGAGGTGCTGCCGCCGCTGGTGCCGCCGGTCGTCGTGGTGCCGGTGCTGCCGCCGGAGGTGGTGCCCGGGGTGGAGCCGGAGGGGGTGGGCTTCGGGGTGTCGGTGCCGGGCAGGCAGCCCTCGAAGGGGTAGTGGTGGGTCTCGGCGCCGCCGCTGCCCTTGAGCGACTTGGCGATCACGGAGCCGTTGACCGGGCCGCCGGAGCCCAGGTCGAAGGCGGCGTTCGGGGCGAGCACGCTGCCCGGCCAGGCGTTGCCGCTGTTCTTGACCACCTTGGCGGCGGTCGGGAGGTTCCACAGCAGGCGGGCCCGGACGGCGCCGCCGGCGGCGGACTGCGTCTTGTCGTCCAGGACGTACTTCTTCGCGGCCGCGTCCCACAGGAAGAAGCCGCTGGTGTGCGCCGCCGCCTGGTCGTAGCCGTCGCCGGTGACGCTGACGACGGTGACCGCGCCCGCGGGCACGTGCAGGTAGACCTCCTTGGCGCCCTGGAGCTGCGCCGCCGTCACGGCGAAGGCGTTGAGGCCGGTGTCGGTGCCGGTGAGGGTCAGGGTGTCGCCGGAGGCCTTGATCGCGGTGCCAGGGGTGGTCTGCTTCGCCAGGTCGGTGGAGACCGCGCGCAGCTTCGCGAACTCGGCGGAGAAGTCGATCGGCGAGGCGCCGTGCACCACCTTGCCGTGGTGGGCCTCGGCGGTGCCGGCGAGGGTGCCGCCGTAGACGCCGTTGCCCTTCATGACCTGGACGCCGCCCCTGATGCCGCCGGCCACGACCAGGGCGTTGCCGCCGGGCAGGGCGGCGACCTGGGCGTCCGTCAGCTCGGTGCCGACCGAGAAGCCGCCGCGGAAGTCGGCGTTGCCGCCGACCGCGACCGCGCCCTCGGCGTCCGGCGAGTGGGTGTCGTCGCCCTCGACGAACTCGCCGTAGAGGGTGGCCGTGCCGAGGCTGCGGCAGCCGTCGCCGGACGGGGCGGCGTGCGCGGCCGGGGCGGCGAGGACGCCGAGGGCGAGGGATCCGCCGAGCGCCAGGGCGGCGGCGGGTCGGGATATGCGCATGGGAAGAGGGGCTCCGCGGAGAGAGTGGGAGTGATCACTGCGCACTCTCCCGAGCCGCCGGCACATTGGTCAAGACCAATGGGCGCAGTGCCCCGATTGCCCCGGTTCTGCGGGCGGTCGGCGGTCGGCCTGCGGACCGTCAGTCGCGCGGCGCCGGATGCCCGAAGCCGAGCGCGGCCACGCCCTTCTTCACCGCGGCGGCGGCGCCCGGCGAGCTGTCGACCCGCCAGTCGGTCCGGTAGGTGCTGCCCGGCCAGCTCTTCTGCAGGTCGAACCAGACCAGCCCGATCAGCCCCTCGGTGCCGGCCGCCCCGCCGAACAGGTCGTCGACCTGCCGGGCCTTGCCCGCCCCCTCGGCCACGCCGGTCTCCGAGATCAGCAGCGGCTTCTTGGTGAACGCGCGGACGGTCCTCACCGTCGGCGCGAACATACCGCTCCAGGAGCTGCCGTCCTCCGGGCCGTAGTAGCCGACCATGCCGACCCAGTCCACGTAGCCGTCGCCCGGGTAGTACGGGCGCGGCGCCACCGAGGAGTGCTGGTCGGAGACGTGCGGGGCCCACACCCAGAGCGCATTGGTGACGCCCTGCTCCTCGAACACACCGTGCACGTGCTTCCAGGCCCGGACGAAGTCCTCCGCGGTGGCCCTGCCCGGCCCCCACGGGTTCCAGCCGCTGTTCATCTCCGGCGCGAGGACGATGGCCACCGGGCCGTGGTAGCCGGCCACCTGGTCGGCGAAGGTCGAGAGGTACTCGTCCTGGTCGCCGCCGGCGATCGAGGCGAGCGGGGTCTCTCCCGGCACCCAGGAGACCACCGGCACCTGGCCGTTGGCCCAGAGCGCGGCGTTGCCCGCGGTGTCGAAGGGCGCACCCCAGAGCAGGTAGTACTCGCGCAGGTCGGGCTTCCTGCCGGCCTTCGCCGTGAACGCGGCCACCGGCCCGAGGTCGGCCGGGCCGCCCTCGGAGGCGACGCCGAGCATCCGCCCCTGCGGGGTGCGCAGCAGGGCGGCGTCGTACGGCTCCAGGCCGGCCCCCGGCGAGGCGCTCGCCGCGTCGCCCCCGTCCTCGTCGTGGCCGCCGGCGCCCGCCGGCACCGCGTCGGGCACCAGGCGCTCGCCCGAGCAGCCGGTGGCGAGCAGCAGCAGCAGGAGCAGCGCGACGAGCACCCGGGCGGCGCCGCCGGGCGCCGGAAGTGGTCTGATCACGGGGCCGTCCGCTCCTGTGCCGATGCCGTGCGGGGCCGACCAGGCGGGACCGGTCGGCGTGTCCGGGCATCCTACGAGGCGGTCCGGTCCGTACCGAAGGCGCCCACCCCACGTCTCGATCCGGTCACAAGCTCACCGCATATCTCCCCACATCGGACATTGACACTGATTCAGGTCGACCGGGTGCACTACGGTCTGGGCACGCGGCGCTTCTGCCTGCCCGCCCTGACCCTGGAGGGCCCGGATCTCGATGTCCATCTCCCAACCCCGGACCGACGACCGGAGTGCCATACCCGCCGGCGCCGAGCCTGCGCCGGTCTTCGTCGACCAGTCCGGGACCCGCGGTCGGCGCCTGCGGCACCTGGGGTGGCTGGTCGGTGGCGGCGGCCTCCTCTTCACCGTCGGCATGGTGGTCAGCCTCTTCGGCGCCGTCGCCCAGGCCCCTCCGCTGGAGCTGCCCGACTCGCTCCCCTCGTCCACAGCGGTGCCGAGCCCGCAGCCCGAGCCCTCCGCATCGGCGACCCCCTCGCCCACGGCCTCCAAGGCGACCCAGATCGGCCACCCCGGCGCCTCCGGCAAGCCGAGCGGCTCCGCGTCCAAGTCCGGCGCCGCCAAGGCCACCGCCACGCACTCCGCGGGCACGAAGACCACGACCACCGCCAAGCCGGGCACCACGGTGAAGACCGGCACCACCAGGACCGGCACGACCACCGGTACGTCCACGGCCAGGACGACCGTCCAGGGCACCGCCGTCGCCTTCTCCTCCGCCACCGCCGGCCGCTGAACCGCCCCACCGCCGCCAGCCGCCCAGTACCGGTCCACCAGGAACGCCATCCATGTCCCGCAGCCAGCACCGCCGGCAGTCGGTCCTCCGCTCCCGCCGCCTCGCCGCCCCGCCGCTGAGGTTCCTCCTGCCGGTGACCCTCCTGGTCTGCCTGCTCGGTCTGATGGTGCTGCGCGGCATGGCGACCAACGAGGTGTTCCACGACGAGCGCACCACGGAGTCGACCGACACCGGCACCGTCCCGCCGAACCTGCTCACCGGCGGCCCGATCGTCGATGCCCGCGGCGACCGGAACGACGCACCGGTCAGCCACCGGATCCCCGACCGCACCATCGTGCTCAGCTTCGACGACGGCCCGGACCCGACCTGGACCCCGAAGCTCCTCGATGTCCTCAAGGACCGCGGGGTGCACGCCAGCTTCTTCATCACCGGCTCGATGGCCGCCCAGCACCCGGACATCGTCCGGCGCATGGTCGACGAGGGCCACGAGATCGGCCTGCACACCTTCACCCACCCCGACCTCTCGCTGCAGTCCAAGGCCCGGCTGACCTTCGAGCTCAGCCAGACCCAGCTCGCCCTGGCGGGCGTGGCCGGCGTCCACAGCTCGCTCTTCCGGCCGCCGTACTCCTCCACCGCCTCCGCCCTGGACGACTGGACCTGGCCGGTGGTCAAGGAGGTCGGCAAGCGCGGCTACCTCACCACCTTCATCGACACCGACACCGAGGACTGGCAGCGCCCCGGTGTGGACAACATCGTCAAGGCCGCGATCCCGAAGACGCCCGGCGAGGGCGCGATGGTGCTGATGCACGACGCCGGTGGCGACCGCTCGCAGACCGTGCACGCGGTCGGCAAGCTGATCGACACCCTGGAGGAGCGCCACTACCGCTTCCGGACCATCGGCGAGGCGCTCGGCAGCTCCGACACCATGGTCGAGGTGCACGGCTACCAGCTGTGGACCGGCAAGGCGTACATCTGGGCCACCCAGCTCTCCGTCGGGCTGCTGCCGTGGATGATCTCGCTGCTGGCGGTCGTCGGCGTGCTGGTCTTCGCCCGGTTCGCGCTGATGCTCGTCCTCGCCACCGTCCACGTCCGGCGCACCCGCAGGCCGGGCTTCGGCTGGGGACCGCCGATCACGGAGCCGGTCACCGTCCTGGTGCCCGCCTACAACGAGCAGGAGTGCATCGCCAACACCCTGCACTCGCTGACGGCCGGTGAGCACCCGATCGAAGTGATCGTCGTCGACGACGGCTCCACCGACGACACCTCGAAGATCGTCCGCGAGCTCGACCTGCCCGGCGTCCGCCTGATCACCAAGCCCAACGGCGGCAAGCCGCAGGCCCTCAACACCGGCATCGCCGCCGCCTCGCACGACATCGTCGTGATGATGGACGGCGACACCGTCTTCGAGCCCTCCACCGTCCGCGAGCTCGTCCAGCCCTTCGGCGACCCCACCGTCGGCGCCGTCGCCGGCAACGCCAAGGTCGGCAACCGCGACACCCTGATCGGCGCCTGGCAGCACATCGAGTACGTGATGGGCTTCAACCTGGACCGCCGGATGTACGACGTCCTCAACATCATGCCGACCATCCCCGGCGCGGTCGGCGCCTTCCGCCGCTCCGCCCTGGAGCGGGTCGGCGGCATGAGCGAGGACACCCTCGCCGAGGACACCGACGTCACCATGGCGCTGCTGCGCGACGGCTGGCGGATCGTCTACGCCGAGAAGGCCCGCGCCTGGACGGAGGCCCCGGCGAGCATGAGCCAGCTGTGGTCCCAGCGCTACCGCTGGAGCTACGGCACCATGCAGGCGATGTGGAAGCACCGGCACGCACTGGTCGAGAAGGGCCCGGGCGGCCGGTTCGGCCGGCTCGGGCTGCCGATGGTGGTGCTCTTCGGCGTGCTCGCCCCGCTGCTCGCGCCGGTCATCGACCTCTTCCTGCTCTACGGCGTGCTCTTCGTCGACGCGCCCAGGACGCTGGCCGCCTGGTCGGGCGTGCTGGCCGTGCAGGGCCTGCTCGCGTACTACGCCTTCCGGCTGGACCGCGAGAGGTCCTGGCACCTGATCACCCTGCCGGTCCAGCAACTGGTCTACCGGCAGCTCATGTACCTCGTGCTACTGCAGTCGTCGATCACCGCACTCACCGGCGGCCGGCTGCGCTGGCAGAAACTGCGGCGCACCGGCGAGGTCTCCGCCCCGATCCTGGAGGTCTGACCGTGTCCGAGCCGACCGAGCGACCCGAGCCCGCCGACAGCTTCTTCACCCCGCGCAAGCGGCCCCCGTCCGCCGAGGGCACCGACCGCCCGGCCGCCCCGGGCCGCCCCGCCGCGCCGTCCGGGCCGCAGGGACCGGGTGCACCGGGCCGTCCTCAGGGACAGGGTGCACCGGGTCGTCCGCAGGCACCGGGCGGCGACCGGCGACCGCAGGGACAGGGTGCACCCGGCCGTCCGCAGGGACCGGACGCCGCCGACCGGCCGCGACCCCAGCAGGGGCCCGGCACAGTCGGGGCACCGCGCCCGCAGACCCCGCCGCACCGCACCCCGGAGCGCCCGGGCGGCGGCGAGCGCCCCGCCCCGGCGCCCCGGAGCGGGTTCTCCCCCGACGAGACCATGGCCCTGCGCGTCCCGCCGCCGCCCGGCGGCCGCGCCGGCCTGCCGCCGCAGCGCCGCTCGCCCGAGTCCGCCGCGCCGGACCGTTCCCGGCCCGCCCCCGAGAGCGCGGGGCAGCGTCCCGCCCCGGCGGCCGGACAGCGCACCGCCGAACGCCCGTCCTTCGACAAGCCCGCGTACGACGGGCCCGCCGAGGACGACTGGGCCGCGTCTCCCGCCGCGGCCCGCAGCACGCTGCCCCGGCACGAGGAGACCCTCAAGCTCCGCGTCCCGGACGAGCTCGCCGCGCTCGCGAAGGCCTTCGACGCCCAGTACGCCCGCCCGCCGGGCGTCCCGGACGAGGAGGAGGAGCAGGCTGCCGCCCCCGAGGCGAAGCCCGCCCGGTCCGGCGGCGGCCGCGACCGCTACCTCGACCTGCTGCGCGGCCTGGCCCTCGTCCGCGTCGTGCTCTACCACAACTTCAGCTGGGCCTGGCTGCCGCTGGTCTTCCCGTCCATGGGCGTGATGTTCGCGCTGGCCGGCTCGCTGATGGCCCGTTCGCTGAAGCGGCCCGCGATGACCGTCATCCGCGGCCGACTGCGCCGCCTGCTGCCGCCGATGTGGCTGTTCGGCGTCGTGGTGATGACGCTGTGGATCCTGGACGGCTGGGGCCCGGACGCCGAGGGCCACCCCGGCTGGTGGTGGGGCAAGCTCGCCTTCTGGATCCTGCCGGTGAGCACCCCGCCCTACCCCCAGGGCGACCTGCCGGGCTTCGGACTCATGGAGGACAGCTGGGGCACCCAGGTCGGCGTCCCGCTCTGGTACCTGCGCGCCTACCTCTGGTACGTGCTGCTGTCGCCGCTGCTGCTGCGTGCCCTGCGCCGCTTCCCGCTGGTGACGGTGCTCACCCCGCTGGTGCTGACCTTCTTCTCCGGCCTGCTCCCGCAGGACGGCCGGATCTGGGAGACCTACTCCGACTTCACGGTCTTCGGCTCCTGCTGGATCCTCGGCATGGCCCACAACGAGGGCCTGCTCAAGAAGCTCCCACAGTACGTCGCCCCCTCGGTGGCACCAATGATCATGGTCGCCGGGTACTGGTGGTACGTCAGCCGGCCGGAGCTCGACCCGACGGAGATCGGCGACCTGGAGGGCGTCCCGATCGCCCAGGCCGTCTGGTCCTTCGGCTTCGTCCTGCTGCTGCTCCACCTCAGCCCCTCGTGGGAGCGCTGGCCGCGGCGCCTGGAACCGTTCAACGGCATCATCAGCCTGCTGAACGCCCGCGCCGTCAGCGTCTACCTCTGGCACACGCTCGCCCTGGAGCTGTCCGTCCCGGTGATCGACCAGCTCTGGCGGGTCGACTACCTCGCCGACAACTGGGGCTCGGTGCTCGGCAGCCCCTATCCGCAGCTCCTCGCGGCGATCCCGCTGATCGGACTGTTCGTCCTCACCTTCGGCTGGATCGAGGACGTCGCGGCGAAACGCTCGCCACGGCTCTTCCCGTATCCCCGCAAGGCCCGCGGAAAACGACGGGCCGCCGCCTGACCAACCCGGCCCGGCCGCGGACCTCCCCGCACGGGGCGGCCCGCGGCCGGGCCGCAGTCATTGATCGGATAAGGGCAATCTAGGATGAAGCGGTGTTCACCCCCACCGCCCTCCTCGCCGACCGCTGGCACCCGACGGCCGCGACCGTCCGCCGGGCGGCGCTGTCCGCCCTGGTGATGAGCGTGGTCATCGTGCTCACCGGCGGCGCCGTCCGGCTCACCGCCTCCGGCCTCGGCTGCACCACGTGGCCCCGCTGCACCGGCGAGAGCATCACGCCGACGCCCGAGATGGGCGTCCACGGTGTCATCGAGTTCACCAACCGGATGCTCACCTACGTGCTCTGCGCGGCGATCGCCTGGGCCACCCTGGCCGCCCGCTGCGCCACGCCGTGGCGGCGCTCGCTCACCCGGCTCGGCTGGGCCCAGTTCTGGCTGGTCATGAGCAACGCCGTGATCGGCGGCATCACCGTGCTCACCGGACTGAACCCGTACGTGGTGGCGCTGCACATGGTCGCCGCGATGGGCCTGGTCTGGGTCGCCGTGCTGATGTGGGAGCGCACCAAGGAGGGCGACGGCACGCCCGAGCTCCTGGTGCCCGGGCCGCTGGTGCAGCTCTCGTACGTCCTCGCCGGCGTGGTCGGCCTGCTGGTCACCGCCGGCACCCTGGTCACCGGCGCGGGCCACCACCCCGGCTCCTCCAGCGACGTCTGGCGCATCCCGGTCGACTACGACCGCCTCGCCCAGGCCCACGCCGACCTGGCCTTCCTCTCGGTCGGGCTGACGCTCGCGGCGGTGTTCGTGCTCGCCGCGGTGAAGGCGCCGCGGACGGCCCGGGCGCGGGTGCGGGACCTGCTCGTCGTGCTGCTGCTGCAGGGCGTCCTGGGCTTCGTCCAGTACTTCACCGACGCCCCGGAGCTCATGGTCGGCCTGCACATGGTGGGCGCCGCCCTCACCTGGGCCGCCGCCCTCCGCGTGCCGCTCGCCCTGCGGGCCCGCCCCGTCACGGACCAGGCCGCCGTCCCGGCCCAGCTGGTCCCGGCGAGCTGACGCGAACGCGGGGCCCAAAGCAGGGGCGCTTGGGGGCACCTCCCGGCCGAAGGCCGGGGGAGAACTGCGCAATCCGGATGGGGCTCGCCCTACTGAACAAGGCTCACCCAAAGACAGGGGCGCGGGGAACTGCGCGAATCGGAAGGCTACGGCGCCGTCTCTTCCGTCTCGCGCAGTTCCCCGCGCCCCTGCCTTTGGTTGCCCCTGAGCGTAGGGAGCGGCCCGTCAGATCTGGATGCCGGCCATGCGCTTCCACTCGTAGGCGCTCGTCTTCACCTTGAGGCCGAGTTCGCCCTCGAAGGTGTCGTGGAGGGTGACGCCGGCCAGCTGGGCGGCGCGCTGCCCGATGGCGTAGGTCGGGGCGACCTGGTCGCCCCACGCGCCGTCCGCGCCGACGAGCACGATCCGGGTGGCGGTGCGGCCGACGTACTCGACGACGCCGTCCGCGCTGCCGCCGTGCTCTGCGGCGAAGGCGGTGATGTGCTTGGCGATGCGCTTGGCGCGCCGCTCGGCGCGGGCGTCCTGCGCGGTGGGGGTGGCGGTCTCTGCGCTGGTCATGCCCGCATGCTACCGAGCGGTAGAGACGGTGGCGACGGCGGCACGGTGTGCGGCGGGCCACACCGTCACCACCTCGCCCCCTAGGCTGGCGCAATGACCTTCGATGGCTGGCCGGCCGAGGCGCTCGAGTTCTACGAGCAGCTGGAGGCCGACAACTCCAAGACCTTCTGGACGGCGCACAAGGACCGCTACGAGCAGTCCGTCCGCGCGCCGATGGCCGACCTGCTGGACGCCCTGGAGGACGAGTTCGGCCCGGGGAAGATCTTCCGGCCCAACCGCGACGTCCGGTTCAGCGCCGACAAGTCGCCGTACAAGACGCACATCGGCGCCTTCCTGGAGGCGGGCGGCTACATCCAGCTGTCGGCGGACGGCCTGGCCTGCGGCAACGGCATGTACCAGCTCGCCCCGGACCAGCTGGCGCGCTACCGGGAGGCGGTCGCGGAGGACGTCACCGGCGCCGAACTGGAGCGGGTGATCGCCGGTGTGGAGGAGGAGGGCCCGTCGGTGGTCGGCCGGGACCCGCTGAAGTCGGCGCCCCGCGGCTACCCCAAGGACCATCCGCGGATCGAACTGCTGCGCAACAAGGGCCTGATCGCCTGGCAGGAGTGGGAGCCCGCGGCGTGGCTGGGCACCGCCGAGGCGTACGAACGGATCACCGGCTTCCTGCGCTCCTCCCGTCCGCTCAAGGACTGGCTGGACGGCCACGTCGGCCCCAGCGAGCTCCCGCCGCGCTGACATCGGCCCTCCCGTACGACACTCCCGTCCGCACTCTGGCCGCCCCGCGCGGCCTCTGGTAGACCTGCCGCATGCAGCCCTCCCGAGGTGACGCGAGCACGCCCGACTCCCCCCTCCGCGGCCGCTACGACGCGGTCGTGGTCGGCGGCGGCCACAACGGCCTGGTGGCCGCCGCCTACCTGGCCCGGGCCGGCCGCAGTGTGCTGGTGCTGGAGCGGCTCGGCCGCACCGGCGGTGCGGCGGTCTCCACCGAGGCGTTCCCGGGGGTCGCGGCCCGGCTGTCGCGCTACTCGTACCTGGTGAGCCTGCTGCCGCAGAAGATCGTCGACGAGCTGGGGCTGCGGTTCGCGGTCCGGCGCCGGCGGATCTCCTCGTACACGCCGGCCGTGCGCGGCGGGCGGCCCACCGGGCTGCTGGTGGACCAGGCGGACCCGGCCCGCACCGCCGACTCGTTCCGCGCCCTGACCGGCTCGGACCGGGAGTACGCGGCCTGGCAGGAGTTCTACGCGGCGACCGGCCTGGTGGCCGAGCGGGTCTTCCCGTCGTTGACCGAGCCGCTGCCGACCCGCGCGGAGCTGCGCCGGCGGCTCGACGACCCGGTCGTCTGGGAGGCGCTGTTCGAGCGGCCGATCGGCGAGGCCGTGGAGGGCGCGTTCGCCGACGACCTGGTGCGCGGCGTCGTGCTCACGGACGCCCTGATCGGCACCTTCACCCACGCCCACGACCCGGCGCTGCCGCAGAACCGCTGCTTCCTCTACCACGTGATCGGCGGCGGCACCGGCGACTGGAACGTCCCGGTCGGCGGCATGGGCGCGCTCACCGACGCGCTGGCCGACGCGGCCCGGGCGGCGGGCGCCGAGATCCGCACCGGCTGTGAGGTCACCGCGATCGACCCGGGCGCCGCCGGCGGCACCGCCGAGGTCGCCTTCCGGCACGGGGGCCGGGAGCAGCGGGTGGGCGCCGGGACGGTGCTGTGCAACGCGGCCCCGCAGGTGCTCGCCCGGCTGCTCGGCGAGGCGCCGCCGGAGCCCGCCCCGGAGGGCTCCCAGCTGAAGGTGAACATGCTGCTGCGCCGGCTGCCCCGGCTGCGGGACGGTGCGGTCGACCCGCGGGACGCCTTCGCCGGCACCCTGCACCTGGCCGAGTCCTACACCGAGCTGGAGACGGCCTACCGGCAGGCCGCCGAGGGCCGGGTGCCGGCGCCGGCGCCGTCCGAGATCTACTGCCACTCGCTGACCGACCCGTCGATCCTCGGGCCGGAGCTCGCCGCGCAGGGCTACCACACCCTGACCCTGTTCGGGGTGCACCAGCCGGCCCGGCTGTTCGCCGAGGACCCGGAGAAGGCCCGGGCGGCGGCGCTGGAGGCGGTGCTCGCCCCGCTGCAGGAGTGCCTGGACGAGCCGCTGGCCGACTGCCTGGCCGTGGACGGCGAGGGCCGGCCCTGCATCGAGGCGAAGAGCCCGCTGGACCTGGAGGCCGACCTCGGCCTGCCCGGCGGCAACATCTTCCACCGGGAGCTGGCCTTCCCCTGGGGCGAGGACCCCGCCGACCGCTGGGGTGTGGCCACCGCCCACCCGAACGTGCTGCTCTGCGGCGCCGGCGCCGTCCGGGGCGGCGGCGTCAGCGGCATCCCCGGCCACAACGCGGCGATGGCCGTCCTCGGCCGCTAGCTGTCGGTGGCGGGAACGACGGAGCCCCGGGGCGCAGGCCTCGGGGCTCCGTCGTTCGGCGCGTGGGCCGTCACTTGACGAAGGGGTCCACCGCGATGACCACGAAGAGGAGGGTCAGGTAGGTGATGGACCAGTGGAAGAGGCGCATCTCCTTGAGCTTGGCGCCGACGACCCCGGCCTTGGCGCGGGCGTGCAGGCCGTGCGCCTCCTTCAGCCAGAACGCGCCGAGCAGCACCGCCGAGACGGGGTACAGCCAGCTGGTGTCGCCGAGCGGCCAGAGCGCCAGCGAGACGGCGACCATCACCCAGGAGTAGACGACGATCTGCCGGGCGACGGCCAGGTTGCCCTTGATGACCGGGAGCATCGGCACGCCGGCCTTGACGTAGTCGTCGCGGACCTTCATGGAGAGCGGCCAGTAGTGCGGCGGCGTCCAGAAGAAGATCACCAGGAAGAGCACCAGCGCGGACCAGGACAGCGAGTTCGTCACCGCGGCCCAGCCGACGAACACCGGCATGCAGCCGGCGATGCCGCCCCAGACGATGTTCTGGGTCGTGCGGCGCTTGAGGCCCAGGGTGTAGACGAAGACGTAGAAGAGCAGTGCGCCGAGGGCCAGCGCCGAGGACAGCGCGTTGACCAGCAGCCCCAGCCAGAGCGTGGAGCCGATCGCGAGCGCGATGCCGAAGACCAGCGCCTCGCGCGGCGACACCATGCCGGTGACGATCGGCCGGCGCTCGGTGCGGGACATCACCGCGTCGATGTCGCGGTCGATGTACATGTTGAGCGCGTTGGCGCCGCCCGCGGAGAGGTATCCGCCGACCACCACCTTGACGACAAGCCACGGGTCGGGTACACCGTGCTGCGCCAGGAACATCACCGGGACGGTGGTGATCAGCAGCAGCTCGATGATCCGCGGCTTTGTCAGTGCGACGAATGCGCCGACACGGGCCCCGAACGGCCGGTGCGCAGGCGTCGCCCCGACCGCCCCGGCAGGGCGGGATTCGACGGCGGTCACGAACACCCCAACTCACGATGAACTTCCACAGGCGTCCCCTGGGCCCGTGGGCTCAGGTGCGTCCGCTCTGCGCGTACCACGCCACCTTAGACGCTCCATATGTCCCGTCCCGCCCCGGGGTGCCCCGGCGAGCCGGAGCCGCACACCCGCGGGTGAATCGCCGCAGTTGGCGCACCGCGCGGCCGCCCGGCGCGTCTTGCCCCTCGGACGAGCGGACCGTTCGCGTCCGGGTGAGGGTAGGACAGTGGCCGGGGAGCCCTTCGGGAATGCCGATAGCGCCACCCCGGATGCCTCGGCACGCAAGGTGAGGCCCCTTGTGAGCGGTAGGCTCGCACAGAGAAGCGGGATCAACCCTCCGTGACCGGCACCAGCGAACGTCTGGACCACAGCGACGTGGCCGACCCGGTCCCCTTCACGGGGTCACTCTTCACCACCAGGAAGGAGCCCTGAGACAGGGTGAGCACCACGCCGACGAACGCTTTCGAATGGACCGAACTGGACCAGCGGACCGTCGACACGGCCCGCGTCCTCGCGATGGACGCCGTGCAGAAGGTGGGCAACGGACACCCCGGCACCGCGATGTCGCTGGCCCCGGCCGCGTATGTGATCTTCCAGCGCTTCCTGCGGCACGACCCGACCGACCCCGCGTGGGTCGGCCGCGACCGCTTCGTCCTCTCCCCCGGCCACACGTCGCTGACTCTCTACACCCAGCTCTACCTCTCCGGCTACGGCCTGTCACTGGACGACCTGAAGGCCTTCCGGGTCGCCGGCAGCCGTACCCCCGGCCACCCGGAGCACGGCCACACGGCCGGTGTCGAGACCACCACCGGTCCGCTCGGCCAGGGCATCGCCAACGCGGTGGGCATGGCGATGGCCGCCCGCTACGAGCGCGGCCTGTTCGACCCGGAGGCCGCGGCGGGCGAGTCCCCCTTCGACCACACCGTCTGGGCCATCGTCTCCGACGGCGACCTGGAGGAGGGCATCTCCGCCGAGGCGTCCTCGCTGGCCGGCCACCAGAAGCTCGGCAACCTGGTCGCACTGTACGACGACAACCACATCTCCATCGAGGGCGACACCGAGACGGCCTTCTCCGAGGACGTCCTCGCCCGTTACGAGGCGTACGGCTGGCACGTCCAGCGGATCACGCCGAAGTCCGACGGCGACGTCGACGTGCACGCGCTGGCCACCGCGCTCGCCGCCGCCAAGGCGGAGACCGAGCGCCCGTCCATGATCGCGATGCGCACCATCATCGCCTGGCCGGCGCCGAACGCCCAGGACACCGCGAAGGCGCACGGCTCCGCGCTCGGCGACGCCGAGATCGCCGCCACCAAGAAGGTCCTCGGCTTCTCGCCGGAGAAGACCTTCGAGGTGACGGAGCAGGTCGTCGAGCACGCCCGCCAGGTCGTGCACCGCGGCAAGGCCGCCCGCGCCGAGTGGGAGGCCACGTTCCACGCGTGGCGTGCCGCCAACCCGGAGCGCGCCGCCGAGTTCGACCGCATCCAGATCGGCGAGCTGCCCGACGGCTGGGAGAAGGCGATCCCGGTCTTCCCCGCCGGCAAGGACGTCGCGACCCGCAAGGCCTCCGGCGACACGCTGAAGGCCGTCGGCAAGCACATCCCGGAGCTGTGGGGCGGTTCGGCGGACCTCGCCGAGTCCAACCTCACCACCATCGACGAGGAGTCGTCCTTCCTCCCGGCGAGCAACCCGCTGAAGACCGCCTCGCCGTACGGCCGGACGATCCACTTCGGCATCCGCGAGCACGCCATGGGCGCGATCATGAACGGCATCGCGCTGCACGGCCGCACCCGCATCTACGGCGGCACCTTCCTGGTGTTCTCCGACTACATGCGCCCGGCCGTCCGCCTCGCCGCCCTGATGAAGATCCCCGTCACCTACGTGTGGACGCACGACTCCATCGGCCTCGGCGAGGACGGCCCGACCCACCAGCCGGTCGAGCACCTGGCCGCGCTGCGCGCCATCCCCGGCCTCGCGGTGGTCCGCCCCGGCGACGCCAACGAGACGGCCGTCGTCTGGCGCACCATCCTGGAGCGGCAGACCAGCCACCCCGGGCCGGTCGGCCTGGCGCTCACCCGTCAGGGCGTGCCCACCTACGACCGCGAGGTGTTCGCCTCCGCCGAGGGTGCGGCCAAGGGCGGCTACGTGCTGGCCGAGGCCGAGGGCGCCTCGCCGAAGGTCATCCTGATCGGCACCGGCTCCGAGGTCCAGCTGGCCGTCCAGGCCCGCGCGGCCCTGGAGGCGGACGGCATCCCGACCCGCGTCGTCTCGATGCCGTCGATCGAGTGGTTCAACGAGCAGGACCAGGCGTACCGCGACAGCGTGCTGCCGCCGAACGTCCGTGCCCGGGTCTCGGTCGAGGCGGGCATCGCCCAGGGCTGGCGCGAGCTGGTCGGCGACGCCGGCCGGATCATCAGCCTGGAGCACTTCGGTGCCTCCGCCGACTACAAGGTGCTGTTCCAGGAGTTCGGCCTGACCGCCGACGCCGTGGCCAACGCCGCCCGCGCCTCGCTCCGCACGGTCGAGGCCGTCTCCCGCTGACAGCAGCCCCGCCGGGTACTCGGCCGCACACCGGGTACCCGGCCTGTCTGACGACCCCACAGCAGACGTACGAAACACAGAGGATGTAGCACCATGACTGACGCACTGAAGCGCCTCAGCGACGAAGGCGTGGCGATCTGGCTGGACGACCTCAGCCGCGAGCGGCTCAACAGCGGCAACCTGGCCGAGCTGGTGCAGGAGAAGCACGTCGTCGGTGTCACGACCAACCCGACCATCTTCCAGAAGGCGATCGGCTCCGGCAGCGTCGCCTACGACGGCCAGCTGAACGACCTGGCCGTCCGCAAGGTCACCGTGGACGAGGCCGTCCGCATGATCACCACCTCCGACGTGCGCGACGCCGCCGACGTGCTGCGCCCGGTCTACGACGCGTCCAACGGCCGCGACGGCCGGGTCTCCATCGAGGTCGACCCCCGTCTGGCGCACGAGACCGCCGCCACGATCGCCGAGGCCAAGCAGCTGTGGTGGCTGGTGGACCGCCCGAACGTGTTCATCAAGATCCCCGCCACCAAGGCCGGCCTGCCCGCGATCACCGAGGTCATCGGCAGGGGCATCAGCGTCAACGTCACGCTGATCTTCTCCCTCGAGCGGTACCGCGCCGTGATGGACGCCTTCCTGTCCGGCCTGGAGAAGGCCAAGGCCGCCGGCCTCGACCTCTCCCAGATCGAGTCGGTCGCCTCGTTCTTCGTCTCCCGCGTGGACACCGAGATCGACAAGCGCCTCGACAAGATCGGCGGCGACGCCAAGGAGCTCCGCTCCAAGGCCGGCGTGGCCAACGCCCGCCTCGCCTACGAGGCCTACGAGGGGGTCTTCGCCTCGGACCGCTGGAAGGCCCTGGAGGCCGCCGGCGCCAAGGCCCAGCGCCCGCTGTGGGCCTCGACCGGCGTCAAGGACCCGAACCTGCCGGACACCCTGTACGTGACCGAGCTGGTCGCCCCGGGCACCGTCAACACCATGCCCGAGGGCACCCTCGACGCCACCGACGACCACGGCGTGGTCACCGGCGACACCATCACCCCGAACTACGGCGACGCCAAGGCCGTGATGGACGCCGTCGCCGCGGCCGGCGTCGACTACGACGACGTCGTCCAGGTGCTCGAGGACGAGGGCGTCGAGAAGTTCGAGGTGTCCTGGAAGGAACTGCTGGACACGGTCGCGGCCTCGCTCGCCGCGCACGGCGACCAGAACTGACATCACTGCTCACGACCGAAGCGCACGGAGAGCGGAGCCAACACCAGTGAGCAACACCCCTGCTTTTCCCGATGTCGAGGGGGCCGAGGTCGGGCAGGGTGACCCCCTGCAGCCCTCCAACCCGCTGCGCGATCCGGCCGACCGCCGGCTGCCGAGGATCGCCGGGCCGTCCGGCCTGGTGATCTTCGGCGTGACCGGCGATCTGTCGCGCAAGAAGCTGATGCCGGCCGTCTACGACCTCGCCAACCGCGGACTGCTCCCGCCGGGCTTCTCGCTCGTCGGCTTCGCCCGCAGGGAGTGGGAGGACGAGGACTTCGCCCGCGAGGTGCACGACGCGGTCAAGGAGCACGCGCGTACGCCGTTCCGCGAAGAGGTCTGGCAGCAGCTCGCCAAGGGCATGCGGTTCGTCCAGGGCGACTTCGGCGACGACGAGGCCTTCGACACCCTGCGCAAGACCATCGAGGATCTCGACCAGGCCCAGGGCACCGGCGGGAACTTCGCCTTCTACCTCTCGGTGCCGCCGAAGTTCTTCCCCACCGTCGTCCAGCAGCTCAAGAAGCACGGTCTGACCGACCCGCCGAAGGGCTCCTGGCGTCGCGCGGTCATCGAGAAGCCGTTCGGCCACAACCTGGAGAGCGCCCAGGAGCTGAACCGGATCGTCCACGAGGTCTTCCCGCGGGACGAGGTCTTCCGGATCGACCACTACCTCGGCAAGGAGACCGTCCAGAACATCCTGGCGCTCCGCTTCGCCAACCAGATGTTCGAGCCGATCTGGAACCGGTCGTACGTCGACCACGTGCAGATCACCATGGCCGAGGACATCGGCATCGGCGGCCGCGCCGGCTACTACGACGGCATCGGCTCGGCCCGCGACGTCATCCAGAACCACCTGCTCCAGCTGATGGCGCTCACCGCCATCGAGGAGCCCGCGTCCTTCCACCCCAAGGCCCTGGTCGCCGAGAAGCTCAAGGTGTTCAGCGCCGTCCGGCTGCCCGCCGACCTCGGCAGCCACACCGTCCGCGGCCAGTACGCGTCCGGCTGGCAGGGCGGCGAGGAGGTCGTCGGCTACCTGGACGAGGACGGCATCAACCCCGACTCCAAGACCGACACCTACGCGGCCCTCAAGCTGGAGATCAACAACCGCCGCTGGGCGGGCGTCCCGTTCTACCTGCGGACGGGCAAGCGCCTCGGCCGCCGGGTGACCGAGATCGCGGTGGTCTTCCAGCGCGCCCCGTACCTGCCGTTCGACTCCTACGCCACCGAGGAGCTGGGGCAGAACGCCCTGGTCATCCGGGTGCAGCCGGACGAGGGCGTCACCGTGCGATTCGGCTCCAAGGTGCCCGGCACCGCACTGGAGGTCCGGGACGTCACGATGGACTTCGCCTACGGCGAGTCCTTCACCGAGTCCAGCCCGGAGGCGTACGAGCGGCTCATCCTCGACGTGCTGCTCGGCGACGCCAACCTCTTCCCCCGCCACCAGGAGGTCGAGCTCTCCTGGCAGATCCTCGACCCGGTCGAGCAGTACTGGGACACCCACGGCAAGCCCGCCCAGTACGCGGCCGGGACGTGGGGGCCCATCGAGGCCGACGAGATGCTCGCACGAGACGGCAGGAGCTGGCGCCGGCCATGAAGATCGACCTGACCCACACCACCTCCAGCAGGATCAACGCGGCGCTGATGGACGCCCGCCGGGCCAGCGGCTCCACCGCGGCCGGCATGGTGCTCACCCTGGTGATCGTGACCGACGAGGGCAGCGCGTACGACGCCCTCAAGGCCGCCAACGACGCCTCCCGCGAGCACCCGTCGCGCACCCTGGCGGTCATCAAGCGGGCCGGGCGCTCGCCGCGCGCCCGCGCCGAGACCCGGCTGGACGCCGAGATCCTGGTCGGCAGCGACGCGGGCTCCGGCGAGACGGTCGTCCTGCGCATGCACGGCGAGCTCGCCGCGCACGCCCAGTCGGTCGTCCTGCCGCTGCTGCTGCCGGACGCCCCGGTGGTGGTCTGGTGGCCGGAGAACGCCCCGCTGCACCCGGCCAACGACCCGCTCGGCGCGCTCGCCCAGCGCCGCATCACCGACGCGGTCACCGCCGAGTCCCCGGTCGGCCAGCTCGCCCAGCGGGCCGCCAGCTACACCCCCGGCGACACCGACCTCGCCTGGACCCGCATCACCGGCTGGCGCTCCATGCTGGCCGCCGCCCTCGACCAGCGGCCCACCGCCATCACCGGCGCGGTCGTCGAGGGCGAGTCGTACAACCCCAGCGTCGAGCTGCTCGGCCTGTGGCTGACCAACCGGCTGCGGGTGCCGGTCGAGCGGATCGTCACCGGCGGCCCCGGCATCACCGCCGTCCGGCTGCGCACCAAGGAGGGCGAGATCGTCCTCGACCGCCCGGACGGCCTGATGGGCACGCTGTCCATGCCCGGCTCGCCGGACCGGATGGTCGCGCTCAAGCGCCGCGACACCGCGGAGCTCATCGCGGAGGAGCTGCGCCGGCTCGACCCGGACGACATCTACGCGACGGCCGTCCGCACCCCGGTCGACCGGCTGCGCGAGCCGCAGCCCGAGGAGCCCGCCGCCCCGTCGGCCGACGCCGTCCCGGCCGAGGTCGCCGCACCGGCGCGGGTCACCGCCAAGCTGCCGGCCGCCGAACCGGCGGACACTGCGCCGGCGGACACTGCGCCGGCCGAGGCGGAGCCGCCGACGAAGAAGGCGACCGCCAAGAAGGCCGCCCCGCGCAAGCGGAGTGCCTCGTGACCGCGGCCACCCCGCAGCTGGTGGTCCACCGGGACAAGGAGCTGATGGCGCAGGCCGCGGCGGCCCGGCTGATCACCCGCATCGTGGACGCCCAGTCCGCCCGCGGCACCGCCTCGGTGGTGCTGACGGGCGGGCGGAACGGCAACGCCCTGCTCGCCGCGATCGCCGCCTCCCCGGCGCGCGACGCGGTGGACTGGGCGCGGCTCGACCTCTGGTGGGGCGACGAGCGCTTCGTCCCGGCGGACGACCCGGAGCGCAACGCCGTCCAGGCCCGCGCCGAGCTGCTCGACCGGGTCCCGGTGGACCCGGCCCGGGTGCACGAGATGCCGGCCTCGGACGGCGTGGACGGCTCGGACGTCGAGGCGGCCGCCGACCGGTACGCCGAGGAGCTCGCCAAGGCCGCCGGGCCCGGCGAGCACGCCGGGGTGCCCGCCTTCGACGTGCTGCTGCTCGGCGTCGGCCCGGACACCCACGTCGCCTCGCTCTTCCCGGAGCACCCCGGTGTCCGGGAGGCCGAGCGCACCGTGATCGGCGTCCGCGGGGCGCCGAAGCCGCCGCCCACCCGGATCTCGCTCACCCTCCCGGCGATCCGGGCGGCCCGCGAGGTCTGGCTGCTCGCCGCCGGCGAGGACAAGGCCGGGGCCGTCGCCCTCGCGCTGAGCGGCCCCGGGGAGCTCCAGGCGCCCGCCTCCGGCGCGTACGGCACCGCGCGGACCCTCTGGCTGCTCGACCGCTCCGCGGCGGCCGAGCTTCCGCCCCAGCTGTACCCGCCCGCCTCGGCCTGAGACGGACGCGCACGAGGCCCGGCCCCCGCTCGGGGGCCGGGCCTCACGCATGGTGCCGCAGACGCCGGGGGCGCCGCGGGGACGGATGCCCCCGCGGCGCCCCGGCACCGCTCAGATCTCGCCGCGGAGCTTGGCCAGCGCCTCGGCGAGGATCGCCTCGCCGTCCGCGTCGGTGCGGCGCTCGCGCACGTACGCGAGGTGGGTCTTGTACGGCTCGTTGCGGGCCGGGGCCGGGGGATTGTGCTCGTCCTGACCGGCCGGAAACCCGCAGCGCGGACAGTCCCAGGTCTCCGGGATCGCCGCCTCGGCAGCGAAGCTGGGGCGCGTCTCGTGCTTGTTCGCGCACCAGAAGGAGATCCGGTTACGGGGGGCGGACTCGCCGCGCTCCGCCTCGCCCATGGGGCCTGCGCCGACTCTGCTTCCTCGGATGGCGTTGCCACTTGCCACGGTTGGACTCCCTGCGTGCTGGTGCCGCCCGGCCGCGGCAGTGCGGACGGTGGCGAAGTCGTCCTAGTGTAAGCGGCAGTTAAGGCTCTGCCACCACCGCCTGCCGGACCGGCCCCAGACCGGCCAGGACCGGCCCCGGACGGGACGTCAGGTGTTGTACTTGAGCAGCAGGCTCAGCACGATGATGCAGGCGAACCAGGCGATGCCCACGATGATCGTGATGCGGTCCAGGTTCCGCTCGGCCACCGCCGAACCGCCGCCGGTCGACATCGCGCCACCGCCGAACATGTCGGACAGGCCGCCGCCCTTGCCCTTGTGCAGCAGCACCAGGAGGACCATCAGCAGACTGAAGATGATCAGGGCAATCGAGAACCCGAGAACCACGGCGGGACCAACTCTCTCGTATCTTCGGCGAAGGGGCCGGGCCGCGTGAAAGCGGTCCGGCCCCAAAGCCTACGTTGCTGCGGCGGCGTTAGCCTACTGCCTGCTCGCGGTAGCGCACGATCTTGACGAACTCCTCGGCGTCCAGCGAGGCGCCGCCGATCAGACCGCCGTCGACGTCCGGCTTGGCCATCAGGCCTGCCGCGCTGGAGGACTTCACCGAACCGCCGTACAGGATGCGGACCTTGCCGGCCAGCTCGGCGTCGTACAGCTCGGCCAGGCGGGCACGGATCGCACCGCAGACCTCCTGCGCGTCCTCCGGGGTCGCCACCTCGCCGGTGCCGATCGCCCAGACCGGCTCGTACGCGACGACGACCGTCTCCGCGTCCGAGGCCGGCACACCCTCCAGTGCGCCGTCCAGCTGCGCCAGGGTGTACTCGACGTGGGTGCCCGCCTTGCGGATGTCCAGCGGCTCGCCGATGCACAGGATCGGGGTGATCCCGCTGCGATAGGCGGCCTTCACCTTGGCGTTGACGATCTCCTCGTTCTCGCCGTGGTACTGGCGGCGCTCCGAGTGGCCGATCACCGCGAAGGTGCACTTGAGCTTCGACAGCATCGGGCCGGAGATCTCGCCGGTGTAGGCACCGGAGTCGTACTGCGAGATGTCCTGCGAGCCGTACTTGATCTTCAGCTTGTCGCCGTCGACCAGGGTCTGCACCGAGCGGAGGTCGGTGAAGGGGACGAGGACGGCGACCTCGACGGCCTCGTAGTCCTTGTCGGCCAGCGCGAAGGCCAGCTTCTGGGTGTGCTGGATGGCCTCGAGGTGGTTGAGGTTCATCTTCCAGTTGCCCGCCATCAGCGGGAGGCGCTCAGTCATCTTCCTCAGCCTTCCAGGGCGTCGAGTCCGGGGAGGGTCTTGCCCTCCAGGTACTCCAGGCTTGCGCCACCGCCGGTCGAGATGTGCCCGAACTTCGTCTCGTCGAAGCCCAGGATGCGGACGGCCGCGGCGGAGTCGCCGCCACCGACCACGGTGAACGCGTCGCTGTCGAGCAGCGCCGCGGCGACGGCCTTGGTGCCGTCGGCGAAGGCCGGGTGCTCGAAGACGCCCATGGGGCCGTTCCAGAAGACCGTCGCAGCGTCCGCGATCTTGGATGCGAACAGCTCCCCGGACTTCGGGCCGATGTCCAGACCCAGGGTGTCGGCGGGGATCTTGTCCGCGTCGACGACCCGGCGGTCCTCGACCGGGGCCTTGGTCTTCAGGTCGGGGAAGCCCCCGGAGACCACGGCGTCCACCGGGATCACGAACTCGACGCCGTTCGCCTTCGCGCGCTCGAGGTACTCCAGCACGGTCGGGATCTGGTCCTTCTGCAGCAGCGAGGTGCCGACCTCGTGGCCCTGGGCCGCAAGGAAGGTGAACGCCATGCCGCCGCCGATGAGGATCCGGTCGGCCTTGCCGAGCAGGTTGTCGATCACGCCGACCTTGTCGGAGACCTTCGAACCGCCGAGCACCACCACGTACGGGCGGGCGACCTCCTCGGTGAGGCGCTTGAGCACGCCCACCTCGGTCGCGATCAGGTCGCCGACCGCGTGCGGCAGCCGGGCCGGCAGGTCGTACACCGAGGCGTGCTTGCGGTGCACCGCACCGAAGCCGTCGCCCACGTACAGGTCCGCCAGGGCGGCCAGCTCGTCCGCGAAGGCGCCGCGCTCGGCGTCGTCCTTGGCGGTCTCGCCGGCGTTGAAGCGCAGGTTCTCCAGCAGCGTGACCTCGCCGTCGGCCAGGGCGGCGACGGTGGCCTTCGCGCTCTCGCCCACGGTGTCGGTGGCGAAGGCCACCGGGACGCCCAGGATCTCGCCGAGGCGGACGGCCACCGGCGCGAGGGAGAACTGCGGGTCGGGCTCGCCCTTCGGACGGCCCAGGTGGGAGGCGACGACCACCTTGGCGCCGGCCTGCACCAGCTTGGCGATGGTCGGGGCGACGGCACGGATCCGGCCGTCGTCGGTGATCTCGCCGCCGGACAGCGGCACGTTCAGGTCGGCGCGGACGAACACCCGCTGGCCGGCGACCTGGAGGTCTTCGATCGTCTTCACGGTCTTGGGTCTCCCGAGGAGGTGGTGCGTGTCGGCGGCACGGCGGCGGGCCACCAGGAACACGACGGGCGAGGGTTGGAGACGCGAAGCGGGGGCCCGGACGGCCGCAGCCTTCCGGGCCCCGCACCTCACATCACGTCAGCTCCCGCGCAGGTCAGAGCTGGCCGCCGACGAGCGTCGTCAGGTTGACGAGACGGTTCGAGTAGCCCCACTCGTTGTCGTACCAGCCGAAGATCTTGACCTGGTTGCCCTGGGCCATGGTCATCAGGGAGTCGAAGATCGTGGAGAACGGCGAGTTGACGATGTCGGAGGAGACGATCGGGTCCTCGGTGTACTGCAGGATGCCCTTGAGGTCGCCCTCGGCCGCCTTCTGGAAGGCCGCGTTGACCTCCTCGACGGTGACCTCGCGCTCCAGGGTGACGACCAGGTCGGTGATCGAGCCGGTCGGGACGGGCACGCGCAGGGAGGTGCCGTCCAGCTTGCCCTTGAGCTCGGGGAGGACCAGGGCGGTGGCCTTGGCGGCACCGGTCGAGGTCGGGATGATGTTCAGCGACGCGGCACGGGCACGGCGCAGGTCCTTGTGCGGGAAGTCCAGCGTGACCTGGTCGTTGGTGAACGCGTGCACCGTGGTCATCAGACCCTTGACGATGCCGAAGTTCTCGTTCAGCACCTTCGCCAGCGGCGCCACGCAGTTGGTGGTGCAGGAGGCGTTGGAGATGACGGTGTGCTTGGCGGCGTCGTACTTGTCGTCGTTGACACCCATGACGATGGTGACGTCTTCGTCGGTCGCGGGCGCCGAGATGATGACCTTCTTCGCGCCGGCCGTGACGTGCTTCTTTGCAAGCTCGGCCTTGGTGAAGATGCCGGTGGACTCGATGACGATGTCCACGCCCAGCTCGCCCCAGGGGAGGTTGGCCGGGTCGCGCTCGGCGATGACCTTGAAGGTCTTGCCGTCCACGGTGATGCTGTCGGCAGTGTGAGAGACCTCGGACTGCAGGGTGCCGAGGATCGAGTCGTACTTGAGCAGGTGCGCGAGGGTCTTCGTGTCGGTCAGGTCGTTGACACCGACGATGTCGATGTCCGCTCCCTGAGCCTGAACCGCACGGAAGAAGTTGCGGCCGATGCGGCCGAATCCGTTGATGCCTACCCGGATCGTCACGAACCGATCTCCTCTTAGGTACGCCGGACTGAGGATTCCGACGGGGGTTGAAATGGGATGTCCCCGACCACCCATGACCCTACCTCCCAGCGGCTCCGCTGGGCACATCGCCTCTCCGGGCGACCCTTGGCGCACACGGCCTCCGGGCACACGACGGCGCGGGCGGGCAGAGGTGCTCCGTGCACCTCTGCCCGCCCGCGCCGTCCGGCGAAAAAGCCGGTGAACCGCCCGTGTCCGGGGCGGCCGTCTCTAGCTGAGCGCCATCTCGTCGGTCAGGTTGGCCTCCGTGCTTGGCAGGCCCAGTTCGGCGGCCCGCTTGTCGGCCATCGCCAGCAGGCGGCGGATCCGGCCGGCGACCGCGTCCTTGGTGAGCGGCGGGTCGGCGAGCGCGCCGAGTTCCTCCAGCGAGGCCTGCTTGTGCTGCATCCGCAGCTGGCCGGCGGCCGCCAGGTGCTCGGGCACCTCCTCGCCGAGAATTTCCAGCGCGCGCTGCACGCGCGCGCCCGCCGCGACCGCCGCGCGCGCCGACCGGCGCAGATTGGCGTCGTCGAAGTTGGCGAGCCGGTTGGCGGTGGCCCGGACCTCGCGCCGCATCCGGCGCTCCTCCCAGGCGAGCACCGCCTCGTGCGCACCGAGCCGGGTCAACAGGGCGCCGATCGCGTCACCGTCCCGGATGACCACCCGGTCGACGCCGCGCACCTCGCGGGCCTTGGCCGGGATGCCGAGCCGGCGCGCCGCGCCGACCAGGGCGAGCGCCGCCTCCGAACCGGGGCAGGTGATCTCCAGCGAGGAGGACCGGCCGGGCTCGGTGAGCGAACCGTGCGCCAGGAAGGCACCGCGCCAGGCGGCCTCGGCATCGCAGGTCGCCCCGGACACCACCGCCGGCGGCAGGCCGCGGATGGGCCGACCGCGGCCGTCCACCAGACCGGTCTGCCGGGCCAGCAGCTCGCCGTCCTTGACCACCCGGACCACGTACCGGCTGCCGCGGCGCAGCCCGCCGGGAGCCATCACCACGAGGTCGGAGGAGTGCCCGAAGATCTCCAGCAGGTCCTTGCGCAGACGCCGGGCCGCGATGGCCGTGTCCAGCTCCGCCTCGATCACGATCCGGCCGCTCACGATGTGCAGACCGCCGGCGAACCGGAGGATCGCCGAGACCTCGGCCTTCCGGCAGCAGGCCCGGGTGACCGGGAGCCGGGAGATTTCGTCCTTCACCGCAGGAGTCATCGCCATGGGCCGATCCTTCCATGTGTCCGGAAAATCCGGTCGTACGCAGCCGCCAGGAGCTCCGGGTCGTGTCGCGGAGTACCGTCCGCGCGGGCGACCCGGCCGAGCACCAGGGCTGCGCCCATCCGCTCGGCGGCCTTCTCCAGTCCGGCCAGGTCGGCGAGGCCGAACGCGCCGCCGGTGACCGCACGCTCGTCGACCAGCACCGCGTCGACGGCGAGGTCGGGCGCGTGGTCGGCGATCACGTCGAGGTGCCGCTGCGGGCTGAAGCCCTCGGTCTCGCCGGGCTGCGGCGCGAGGTTGAGGGTGAGCAGCCGGCGCGCGCGGGTGTCCACCAGCGCGTTGGCGAGCTCGGGCACCAGCAGGTGCGGCAGCACGCTGGTGAACCAGGAGCCGGGGCCGAGCACCACCCAGTCCGCCTCCAGCACGGCGGCGACCGCCTCGGGCACGGCGGGCGGCTCCTCGGGGAGCAGCCGCACCGACTGCACGGTGCCCGGGGTGACGGCGACGCTGGCCTGGCCGCGGACGGCGGTGAGCTCGTGCGGCCGGGCCGGGTCGTGCCCCCGGACCTCGGCCTCGATGTCCAGTGGGACGGCCGACATCGGCAGCACCCGGCCCTGGACGTTGAGCAGCCGGCCGACCCAGTTGAGCGCCTCGACCGGGTCGCGGAGCTTCTCCCACAGGGCGACGATCAGGAGGTTGCCGACGGCGTGGCCGCCGAGGTCGCCGTCCCCGGTGAAGCGCTGCTGGATGACCTCGGACCAGGTGCGGCCCCAGTCGTCGTCGCCGCAGAGCGCGGCCAGCGCCTTGCGCAGGTCACCGGGGGGCAGCACGCCGAGTTCGGCGCGCAGCCGCCCGCTGGAGCCGCCGTCGTCGGCCACGGTGACCACGGCGGTGAGCTCGTTGGTGAGCCGGCGCAGCGCGGACAGCGAGGCGGACAGCCCCTGGCCGCCCCCGAGCGCTGTGATCTTGGGGGCGCCGGGGCGCGACTTCTGGGCAGCCGGACTGCTTCCGGCCGGGGCTCGCTCGCCAGACCTCTGCTGGAACTGCCGTGCTGGCGAGTATCCCGTCACACCGACCCCATGTTCCTGTCTCGTGCTCCTAGGGCGGGCCGGGGGCCGCCGGCCGGGTCAGCCCCGGACGGTCACTCCCTGCCCATGTCGCGGTGGACGAGCACCGTTTCGACGCCGTCCGCGATCAGACGCCTGGTCAGCCGCTCGGACATGGCGACGCTCCGGTGCTTGCCACCGGTGCAGCCTACGGCAAGAGTCATGTAGCGCTTGCCCTCCCGGCGATACCCTTCGGTCACGATCCGCAGCAGCTCTGCGTAACCGTCCAGGAACTCCTGGGCACCGGGCTGCCTGAAGACGTAGTCGGCGACGTCGCTGTCCGTGCCGGTGTGGGCCCGCAGCTCGGGCACCCAGTGCGGGTTCGGCAGGAAGCGGCAGTCCACCACGAGGTCCGCGTCGACGGGCAGGCCGTACTTGAAGCCGAAGGACATCACGGTGGCGCGCAGCTCGGGCTCGTCGTGGTCGGCGAACTGGGCGTCGAGCTTGGCCCGGAGCTGGTGGACGTTGAGGTTGGAGGTGTCGATCACCAGGTCGGCCTCGCCGCGCAGGTCGCGCAGCAGCTCGCGCTCCTGGGCGATGCCGTCGACGATGCGGCCGTCGCCCTGCAGCGGGTGCGGGCGGCGGACGGACTCGAAGCGGCGGACGAGCGCCTCGTCGGAGGAGTCCAGGAAAACGACGCGCAGCCGCACGCCGCGCTTCTCCAGCTCCTCCAGCGAGGTGAGCAGGTCGTCGAAGAAGCTGCGGCCGCGGACGTCGACCACCGCGCCGATCCGCGGCACCGAGCCCTGGGAGCGGGCGCCGAGGTCCACCATGGTGGGGATCAGCGCGGGCGGCAGGTTGTCCACCACGAACCAGCCCAGGTCCTCCAGGCACTTGGCCGCGGTGCTCCGGCCGGCGCCGGACATGCCGGAGATGATCACCAGCTCCGGTACGTTGTCGCCCACGTCGGACACAGTCACTTCGGTTCCCCGCTCTCGCTGGTTCGCTTCGGAAGAACGCCCCGGGCCCTGCGGTGCTTCCCGGCGCCGCCGGCGAGGGCGGTGCCGGGGGCCGTGCAGCGACGGGCGTCATCGGCCGTCATGGCGTCTCCCGGGGCGCGCCGGCCCCGGCCGGGTCGGCGCTGTCATCAATGATCTCGCCGGTGGCGGTGTTCACCGCGGGTGCGGCGGATGGCCGGGAGGCCAACGCCGCCGCAACAGTCTCCGCGGTGCGGCGGCCGATCCCGGGCACCGAGCACAGCTCGTCCACGGTGGCGGCCCGCAGCCGCTTGAGGGAGCCGAAGTGCTTGAGCAGTGCCTGGCGGCGGGTCTCGCCGAGGCCTGGCACCGCGTCCAGCCCACCGGCGGTGAGCCGCTTGGAGCGCTTGGCGCGCTGGTAGGTGATGGCGAAGCGGTGCGCCTCGTCGCGCACGCGCTGCAGCAGGTAGAGGCCCTCGCTGGTGCGCGGCAGCACGACCGGGTCGTCCTGGCCGGGCAGCCAGACCTCCTCCAGGCGCTTGGCGAGGCCGCAGAGCGCGACGTCGTCGATGCCGAGCTCGTCGAGGGCGCGGCGGGCGGCGGCGACCTGCGGCTGGCCGCCGTCGACGACCAGCAGCTGCGGCGGGTAGGCGAAGCGGCGGGGGCGGCCGGTCTCCGGGTCGACCGGGCCGGCGGCGGCCGGGTCGTCGGCGCCGTAGTCGGCCCCGTCGAGGGCACCGTCGACCGTGCCGTCGGCCGTGGTGTCCTCGGGGACGGCCCACTCGCCGGTCTGCTCGCGCTCCTGGAGGTAGCGGCGGAAGCGGCGGCCGATCACCTCGTGCATCGAGCGGACGTCGTCCTGCCCGGCGAAGCCCTTGATCTGGAAGCGCCGGTACTCGCTCTTGCGGGCCAGGCCGTCCTCGAAGACGACCATGGAGGCGACCACGTCCTCGCCCTGCAGGTGGGAGATGTCGAAGCACTCGATGCGCAGCGGGACGGAGTCGAGTTCCAGCGCCTCGGCGATCTCCTGGAGTGCGCGGCTGCGGGTGGTGAGGTCGGAGGCGCGCTTGGTCTTGTGCAGCGCGAGCGCCTGCTGGGCGTTGCGCTGCACGGTGGCCATCAGGTCCTTCTTGTCGCCGCGCTGCGGGACGCGCAGGTCGACCTGGGCGCCGCGCAGGCCGGTGAGCCACTCGCGGGCGGGCTCGGCCGGCTCCGGCAGGGCGGGGACGAGCACCTCGCGGGGCACGGACTCGGTGCCGGAGCCGTAGAGCTGCTGCAGGGCGTGCTCGACCAGGGAGGCGGTGTCGACGTCCTCGACCCGGTCGGTGACCCAGCCGCGCTGGCCGCGGACCCGGCCGCCGCGGACGTGGAAGATCTGGACGGCGGCCTCCAGCTCGTCCTCGGCGAGGGCGAGCACGTCGGCGTCGGTGCCGTCGGCGAGGACGACCGCGTTCTTCTCCATGGCGCGCTTGAGGGCGCCGATGTCGTCGCGCAGCCGGGCCGCCTTCTCGTACTCCATGGCGGCGGCGGCGTCCTGCATCTGCTGCTCCAGGCGGCGCAGGTACCCGCCGGTGCGGCCGGCCATGAAGTCGCAGAACTCCTCGGCGAGGGCGCGGTGCTCGTCGGCGGAGACCTTGCCGACGCAGGGCGCGGCGCACTTGCCGATGTAGCCGAGCAGGCAGGGGCGGCCGACCTGCTGCGCGCGCTTGAAGACGCCGTTGGAGCAGGTGCGGACGGGGAAGACCCGCAGGAGCAGGTCGACCGTCTCGCGGATGGCCCAGGCGTGGCCGTACGGGCCGAAGTAGCGCACGCCCTTCTTGTGCGCCCCCCGCATGACCTGCACGCGGGGGAACTCCTCGTTGAGGGTGACGGCGAGCTCGGGGTAGCTCTTGTCGTCGCGGTACTTGACGTTGAACCGCGGGTCGAACTCCTTGATCCAGGAGTACTCCAGCTGCAGCGCCTCGACCTCGGTGCCGACCACCGTCCACTCGACGGAGGCGGCGGTGGTGACCATCGTGGCGGTGCGCGGGTGCAGGCCGGCGAGGTCCTGGAAGTACGAGGAGAGGCGGGGGCGCAGGCTCTTCGCCTTGCCGACGTAGATGACCCGGCCGTGCTCGTCGCGGAACCGGTACACCCCGGGTGAGAGCGGGATCGCACCGGGCGCCGGACGGTAGGTGGACGGGTCTGCCATGCCCCTACCGTACCGACTGCCGATGACCGTCCGTGGCCGTTTCCCGGGGTGCTGCCGGGAACCGGTCAGACCGTTGTGACCTGGACGTTGTTGTTGACGACGGCCACCTTGTAGGCGGGCAGCGGCTTGGGGGCCGGGCCGGCCTCGACGGCGCCGTCGGAGATCGAGAACCGGCTGCCGTGGCAGGGGCAGTCGATCTGCTTGTCCTTGACCTCGTCGACGATGCAGCCGGCGTGGGTGCACTTGGCGCTGAAGGCCTTGTACTCGCCCGCGGCGGGCTGGGTGACGACGATCTTCTGCTCACGGAAGACCTTGCCGCCGCCGACCGGGATGTCCGCGGCCGGGCCGAGGTCGACCGGGGCGGCGGTCTGCGCCTGGGTGCCGCCGGAGCCGCCCGAGGACCCCGAGCCGGACGAGCCCGAGCCGGAGGAGGACGACGAGGAACAGCCGGAGACCGCGACGGCCCCGCCCGCGGCGAGCACGGCCGCGGCGCCGCAGAGCAGCGTGCGGCGGGAGGCGGCGGGGCCCTGGCCGGGCTCGGCGGTGACGGGCTCGGTGACGGGCGCGGTGACGGCGGGCTCGATCATGCGGGCGGCTCCTCGGACGCTGGTACGGGCGGACCGACCGCAGTTTATGTCTCGAAGCCGAGCATGCCGGTCGGCCGAGCGGTACTGACACACCACCTCCCCGGCCGGCCCGGGGCCGGGGAGGTTCGGTGAGCGTGCGCCTCGCTACTTCTTGGCGGCGGCCCGCTTGCGGGCGGTGCCGGTCGACGCCTTGGCGGCGGTGCCCGAGGCCGCCTTGGCGGCGGTGGTGCGGCTGCCGCCGCGCCGGGCGGCGGGGACGGCCGCGTCGGAGACCCCGCCGAGGATGTCCCGCAGGAACTTGCCGGTGTGGCTGGCGGGGACCGCGGCGATCTCCTCCGGGGTGCCCTCGGCGACCACCATGCCGCCCCCGCTGCCGCCCTCGGGGCCCATGTCGACGATCCAGTCGGCGGTCTTGATGACATCGAGGTTGTGCTCGATGACGATCACCGTGTTGCCCTTGTCGACCAGGCCCTCCAGCACCTTGATCAGCTTGCTGATGTCCTCGAAGTGCAGGCCGGTGGTCGGCTCGTCGAGGACGTACACGGTGCGGCCGGTGGAGCGCTTCTGCAGCTCGGAGGCGAGCTTGACGCGCTGGGCCTCGCCGCCGGAGAGGGTCGGCGCGGACTGGCCGAGCCGGACGTAGCCGAGGCCGACGTCGTTGAGGGTGCGCAGGTGGCGGGCGATGGCGGGGACGGCCTCGAAGAAGGCCAGCGCCTCCTCGATCGGCATGTCCAGCACCTCGGCGATGGACTTGCCCTTGTAGTGGACCTCCAGCGTCTCCCGGTTGTAGCGGGCGCCGTGGCAGACCTCGCAGGGGACGTAGACGTCCGGCAGGAAGTTCATCTCGATCTTGATGGTGCCGTCGCCGGAGCAGTTCTCGCAGCGGCCGCCCTTGACGTTGAAGGAGAACCGGCCGGGCAGGTAGCCGCGGACCTTCGCCTCCTGGGTCTCCGCGAAGAGCCGCCGGACGTGGTCGAAGACGCCGGTGTAGGTGGCCGGGTTGGAGCGCGGGGTGCGGCCGATCGGCGACTGGTCGACGTGCACCACCTTGTCGACCAGGTCGGTGCCGGTGATCCGGGTGTGCCGGCCGGGCACGCTGCGGGCGCCGTTCAGCTCGCGTGCCAGGTGGGTGTAGAGGATGTCGTTGACCAGCGTGGACTTGCCGGAGCCGGAGACGCCGGTGACCGAGGTGAAGGTGCCCAGCGGGAAGCCGACCGTGACGTCCTGCAGGTTGTGCTCGCGGGCGCCGTGCACGACGAGCTGGCGCTTCTTGTCGCGCGGTCGGCGGACGGCCGGGGTGGGGATGGACCGCCGGCCGGAGAGGTACTGGCCGGTCAGCGACTCCTCGTTGCCGAGCAGCTCCTTCAGCGAGCCGGAGTGCACCACCCTGCCGCCGTGCTCGCCGGCGCCGGGGCCGATGTCGACGACCCAGTCCGCGGTCTTGATGGTGTCCTCGTCGTGCTCGACGACGATCAGGGTGTTGCCGATGTCGCGCAGCCGCACCAGCGTCTCGATCAGCCGGTGGTTGTCCCGCTGGTGCAGGCCGATGGAGGGCTCGTCGAGGACGTAGAGCACGCCGACCAGGCCGGAGCCGATCTGGGTGGCGAGCCGGATGCGCTGGGCCTCGCCGCCGGAGAGGGTGCCCGCGGCGCGGTTGAGCGAGAGGTAGTCCAGGCCGACGTCGACCAGGAAGCGCAGCCGCTCGTTGACCTCCTTGAGCACCCGCTCGGCGATCTTCTTGTCGCGGGCGCTGAGCTTCATCGCGCCCAGGAACTCGGCGCAGTCGCTGATCGACATCGCGGCGATGTCGGCGATCGACCTGTCCTGGATCGTCACGGCGAGCACCACGGGCTTGAGCCGCGTGCCGTTGCAGGCGGGGCAGTGCACCTCGCGCATGTACCCCTCGAAGCGCTCGCGGCTGGAGTCGCTCTCGGCCTCGGAGTGGCGGCGCTGCACGAACGGCACCGCGCCCTCGAAGGAGGTGGTGTACGAGCGGTCGCGGCCGTAGCGGTTGCGGTACTTGACCTCGACCTGGGTGCGGTGGCCGTACAGCAGGGCCTTGCGGGCCCGGGCGGGCAGCCCGGCCCACGGGATGTCGGTGCGGAAGCCGAGCTCGCCGGCGAGCGCGTCGATCAGGCGCTGGAAGTACTCCTTGGTGTGGCCCTGGGACCACGGGTGGATGGCGCCCTCGTCGAGCGACTTCTCCTCGTCCGGGATCACCAGCTCCGGGTCGACCTCCATCCGGTTGCCGAGGCCGGAGCACTCCGGGCAGGCGCCGAACGGCGAGTTGAAGGAGAAGGAGCGGGGCTCCAGCTCCTCGAAGGAGACGTCGTCGTACGGGCAGTAGAGGTGCTCGGAGTACATCCGCTCGCGCTCGGGGTCGTCCTCCGGGAGGTCGACGAAGTCGAGCACCACCATGCCGCCGGAGAGCTTGAGGGCCGTCTCGACCGAGTCGGTCAGCCGGCGCTTGGCGCTCTCCTTGACCGTCAGGCGGTCGACGACCACCTCGACGGTGTGCTTCTCCTGCTTCTTGAGCGTGGGCGGCTCGGTGAGCTGGACGGTCGCGCCGTCCACCCGGGCACGGGCGTAGCCCTTCGACTGCAGGTCGGCGAAGAGGTCGACGAACTCGCCCTTGCGCTCGCGCACCACCGGGCTGAGCACCTGGAAGCGGGTGCCCTCGGCGAGCTCCAGCACCCGGTCGACGATGGCCTGCGGGGACTGCCTGGCGATCGGGCGGGAGCAGTGCGGGCAGTGCGGCTTGCCGACCCGGGCGAAGAGCAGGCGGAGGTAGTCGTAGACCTCGGTGATGGTGCCGACCGTCGACCGCGGGTTGCGGCTGGTGGACTTCTGGTCGATGGAGACCGCGGGCGAGAGGCCCTCGATGAAGTCCACGTCCGGCTTGTCCATCTGGCCCAGGAACTGCCGGGCGTAGGAGGACAGCGACTCGACGTAGCGGCGCTGGCCCTCGGCGAAGATCGTGTCGAAGGCCAGCGAGGACTTGCCGGACCCGGAGAGGCCGGTGAAGACGATGAGGGAGTCGCGGGGCAGGTCGAGCGAGACGTTCTTGAGGTTGTGCTCGCGAGCACCGCGGACGATCAGGCGGTCGGCCACTGCTTCTGGCGCCTTTCTCCGGGGAGGTGGGCTTCGGGGGCTTGAGGGCCGGCCTCGGACGGTTCCGGGGCGGCTTCGGGGCGGCTTCGGGGCTACGACAGGCGAATCGGTGCGTCCTCGGATCCACCGCGGCCCGGCCCCTGGCGGCACACGGCCGCGTCGGCGGCGACCGCAAGCATGCCCCAGGGAAGGCAACCAGCGGGATGGGCGATTTCTTCCGACTCGGGACTGCCAGCCTATAGCTCAGGCGTTCGAATATCGAGCTTGTCCAGTGGAGACCACCCGAATGAGTGACGCGGTCCCGACACGTTGATCACCAGGACGGGAGAACCGGCAGCTCGGCGCCGTCGCCGGGCGATAGCGTCGCCGTGACAACGACCGGCGGCCCCCGCGGGAAACGCCGGTCCGCACCACGGCCCACCCGGGAGACCGCCATGACCGACCCCGCGCCCACCGGCACCCCCACCGGCATCCCGTCCGGCGTCACGTCCGAGGAGGCCGCTGCCAGGGCCGCCGAGAGCCTCAAGGCGGTCGCCGGGGCCACCGAGCACCTGCTGCGCACCGTCGCCGAGCTCGATCCGGAGGCCGTCGCCGGGCCCTCCGCACTGCCCGGCTGGACCCGCGGCCACGTGCTGGCCCACCTGGCGCGCAACGCCGACTCGCTGGTCAACCTGCTGGAGACCGCCCTCACCGGGGTCGACATCCCGCAGTACGCGAGCCCGGAGGCCCGCGAGCAGGGCATCCGGGACGGCGCCGGCCGCCCGCTCGACGAGCAGCTCGCCGACCTGCGGCACACCGCCGAGCGGCTCGCCCGCACCGCCGAGAGCCTGCCGGACGCCGCCTGGACGGTGCCGCTGCGGCACCGCACCGGCTACGTCTTCCCCGCGTACGAGGTGCCGTGGAAGCGGCTGATGGAGGTCGAGTACCACCACGTCGACCTGGACGCCGGGTACACCCCCGCACACTGGCCGGAGGCCTTCGCGGGCGCCGAACTGGCCCGGCTCGCCGCCCGGCTGGACGGCGCCGAGGGCCTGCCCGCCGTCGTGCTCACCGCCGAGGACACCGGCGCCCGGGTGCGGCTCGGCGAGCCGGCCGACCCCGGGACGGCCGGCCCCGAGCTGGCCGTGGAGGGCCCCGTCCGGGCGCTCACGGCCTGGCTCTCCGGCCGCTCCGACGGCGACGGCCTGCAGGTGCACCGGTCCGGCGTGCTGCTGCCCGACCCGCGCACCGCGCTGCCCCCGCTTCCGCCGCTGAACTGAACAGGCGATGATGCAGGTGACGGACTTTCAGCCGGCACCCGGCCCCGCCGCGGTGTCCGGCCACGACGACCGAGGAGCAGTGCGATGACCTACCACGGAGCGGTCAAGGTCGGCGGCCCGCCGGACGTACGGGAGCTCGCCCACCTGATCGTCACCAAGGTGGCGGTCGGCCCGTACGACAACAACGCCTATCTACTGCGCTGCCGCGCCACCGACGAGCAGCTGCTGATCGACGCGGCCGCCGACGCCCCCACCCTGATGGAGACCGTCGGCGACCGTCTGGCCACGGTCGTCACCACCCACCGGCACCACGACCACTGGGCGGCGCTGGCCGAGGTGGTGGCCGCCACCGGCGCCCGGACGGCGGCCGGCCGGATCGACGCCGAGGCCGTCGACGTCCCCACCGAGCTGCTGCTCGACGACGGCGACGTGCTGCGGGTCGGCCAGGTCGAGCTCACCGTCCGCACGCTGGTCGGCCACACCCCCGGCGCGATCGTGCTGATCTACGACGACCCGCAGGGCCACCCGCACGTGTTCACCGGCGACTGCCTCTTCCCCGGCGGCGTCGGCAACACCTGGAAGAACCCGGAGGCCTTCGCCAGCCTCTTCCGCGACGTCAACGAGAAGATCTTCGACGTGCTGCCGGACGAGGCCTGGGTGTACCCCGGCCACGGCAACGACACCACGCTCGGCGCCGAGCGCCCGCACCTCGACGAGTGGCGCGAGCGCGGCTGGTGACCGGCCGGTGAGCCGCAGATGAGTGACGGTGCGCGGCCGGGCCGCGCGGTCGAGGCCGAGCTGAAGGCCGTGGTCCGCGACCCGGCCGCCGTCCGGGCCCGGCTGGACGCGCTGGCCGGCCCCGGCCGGGCCGAGGTGTACCGGGACACCTACTACGACCTGGCGGACGGCCCGCTGGCCCGCGGCGACCGCGAGCTGCGGCTGCGCACCGTCGCCGGCCCGGCCGGCACCCGCACCCTGCTGACGTACAAGGACGCCCGCGTCGACCCGGTCTCCGGCGCCAAGCCGGAGGCCGAGACCGCCGTCGCCGACCCCGCCGCGGCCGCCGCCGTGCTGCACGGGCTCGGCTACCGGCCGGTGCTGGCCTTCGAGAAGCACTGCCGCAACCACGCCCTGCACCGGGCCGGCCGGGAGCTGCTGGCCACCCTGGTCGAGGTCCCGGAGCTCGCCGGGGTCTTCCTGGAGGTGGAGACGGTCTGCGGCGAGGAGGACCTGGCGGGGGCGCTGGCGGCCGTCCGCGCCGTGCTGGCCGAGCTCGGCGTGCCGCCGGCGGACCTCACCGACGAGGCGTACACCGACGCGGTGGCCGCCGCGCGCCGACGCAGCGGCGGGGTGTGACCGGTCCCCGCGGTCGCACCCCGCCGCTGCGGGATCGGGTGGGTCAGACGTCCGCGCCGTCGCGCTCGTCCGCCGCTTCCAGCGCCGCGCGCTCCTGGCGGCGCGAGGCGATCAGGCTGGTGACGGTGGTGACGGCGAGGACCACCACGATGAAGCCCAGCGAGGCGGCGATGCTGATCTCCGGCACGTGCACGCCGCTCTCGTGCAGCGCGTGCAGCACGAGCTTCACGCCGATGAAACCGAGGATCACCGACAGGCCGTAGGCGAGGTGGACCAGCTTCTTCAGCAGGCCGCCGATCAGGAAGTACAGCTGGCGCAGACCCATCAGCGCGAAGGCGTTCGCGGTGAAGACGATGTACGGGTCCTGGGTCAGGCCGAAGATCGCCGGGATGGAGTCCAGCGCGAACAGCACGTCGGTGGTGCCGATCGCCAGCATGACGATCAGCATCGGCGTCATCAGCCGGCGGCCGTTCTCCACGATGAAGAGCTTGGTGCCGTGGTACTTGTCGGTCGCCGGGAAGCGCCGCTCGATCGACTTGAGCAGGCGGTTCTCCTCGAACTCCTCCTCCTCGTCGGAGCGGGCGTCCTGGATGAGCTTCCAGGCCGTCCAGATGAGGAAGGCGCCGAAGATGTAGAACACCCACGAGAAGGTGGAGACCAGGGCCGCGCCGCCGGCGATGAAGACCGCCCGCAGCACCAGCGCGATGATCACGCCGAACATCAGCACGCGCTGCTGGTAGATCCGCGGCACGGCGAACTTGCCCATGATCAGGATGAAGACGAAGAGGTTGTCGACGCTCAGCGACTTCTCGGTGATGTAGCCGGCGAAGAACTCGCTCGCCGGCTGCGATCCGTACTGCTTCCACAGGAAGGCGCCGAAGCCGATCGCCAGGATGATCCAGACGGTCGTCCAGATCCCGGCCTCCTTGATCGAGACCTCGTGCGGTTTGCGGCCGCCGATGAAGAAGTCGGCCGTGATCAGGGCGATCAGCACCCCGATCGTGCCGATCCACAGGCTCAGGGAAACGTCCACGTCTGCTCCTCCGGCAGGTAGGCGAACAGGCATCGTCACTGCCGGAGGTCTCCTCCACCCTGCGGCTCACCGAAGGAGCACGCGGGCCGGCACCCCGGGACACCCGATGGGCGGGTGTCCGTGATGACGGGGCTGCCGCTGGGGAGTACTCCCCTCCGCTCTACGCCGAGGCTAACAGAATCCCCAAGACAAGGTAAAGAAGGTAAAGAAACGTCAGGTGCCGGGGCGACCGGGGGCACTCAACGGGTGTGCCTGGGGTGCGCCGCCGGGCTCAGAGGAAGGGCTCGATCGCCGGCAGCATGTCCTGGAAGGTCCTGGCCCGGGCCGGTGCGCCGATCGCCTGCATCGCCCAGCCGCCCTCCGGCTCGCGGTAGACCTTGGCCATGATCTGCCCGGTGTGCCGGCCGCCGGCCGCCAGCTCGTAGCGGGCCAGTTCCTGCCCGGTGGACTCGTCGACCAGCCGGCAGTGCGCGTCCTGCACCTCGGCGAAGCTCTGGCCGGTGTACGAGCTGACGGTGAACACGATCTGGGTGATGTGCGCCGGCACCCGCAGCAGGTCCACCAGGATCACCTCGTCGTCGCCGCCGCGGCCGGCCCCGCCGGTCACGTTGTCCCCGGTGTGCTGCACCGAGCCGTCATTGCTCGCCAGGTGCTGGAAGAACACCACGTCGGAGGGGGTGCGCTCGGCGTACAGCAGGGCCGAGGCGTCCAGGTCGACCTGGCGGCTGCGGCTGCCGAACAGCCCCTTGCGGACGGCGGCCCGCCAGCCGAGGCCCATCCGCACGACCGTCAGCGACTCCCCCGAGCTCTTCTGCAGGCTGACGCTCTGCCCCTTGGCCAGATTCACCGACACGGTGCTTCCCTCTCTCTCCTCAGCCCGGCGGGAGCGGTCCCACCGCGCTCCGACGGAACACCCCGTTGCCGTCCCCCGGCTGAGGCCCCCAGTGCCCTGCGGCCGCACCGCCGCCGCCCGGCCGCATGTCCTGCGGCCGGATTCGAACGACGAACGGTGCCCGCAGGCCAGCCTAGGGCCTGCGGGCACACGTCATGCAGGGCGCTCCCGGTGGGAGCGCACCCGGCCGGGCCGGGCTCAGGCCATTCCGGCCTCGCGCATCTGCCGGAGCTCCTTCTTCAGCTCGCCTACCTCGTCCCGCAGCCGCGCCGCCACCTCGAACTGCAGCTCGGCGGCGGCCGCGTGCATCCGGTCGGTGAGGTCCTGGATGAGCTGGGCCAGCTCGGCCGCGGGCAGGCTCTTGGCCGGCTTGCGGTCGGCCCCGAGCGCCGGCACCGGTGTGCGGGTCTTGCCGCCCGCCCCCCGGTAGCCGGTGGAGAGCAGCTCCTCGGTGTCCACGTCCTCCCGGGCCAGGGTGTCCAGGATGTCGCCGATCTTCTTGCGCAGCGGCTGCGGGTCGATGCCGTTCGCCTCGTTGTACGCCTGCTGCACCACCCGGCGGCGGTTGGTCTCCTCGATCGCCAGCTCCATCGCCGGGGTGATCCGGTCCGCGTACATGTGGACCTGGCCGGAGACGTTGCGCGCCGCACGGCCGATCGTCTGGATCAGCGAGGTGCCCGACCGCAGGAAGCCCTCCTTGTCCGCGTCGAGGATCGCCACCAGCGACACCTCGGGCAGGTCGAGGCCCTCGCGGAGCAGGTTGATGCCGACCAGCACGTCGTACTCGCCGGCCCGCAGCTCGCGCAGCAGCTCGACCCGGCGCAGCGTGTCGATGTCGCTGTGCAGGTACCGGACCCGGATGTCCAGGCCGAGCATGTAGTCGGTGAGGTCCTCCGCCATCTTCTTGGTGAGGGTGGTGACCAGGACGCGCTCGTTCCGCTCGACCCGGGTGCGGACCTCGTGCACCAGGTCGTCGATCTGGCCCTCCGTCGGCTTGACGATCACCTCGGGGTCGATCAGGCCGGTCGGACGGATGATCTGCTCGACGGCGCCGTCACCGCGGGACAGCTCGTACTTGCCGGGGGTCGCCGACAGGTACACCGTCTGCCCGACCCGCCCCAGGAACTCCTCCCACTTCAACGGGCGGTTGTCCATCGCGGACGGCAGCCGGAAGCCGTGGTCGACCAAGGTCCGCTTGCGGGAGGCGTCGCCCTCGTACATCGCGCCGATCTGCGGCACCGTCACGTGCGACTCGTCGATGACCAGGAGGAAGTCCTCCGGGAAGTAGTCGAGCAGGGTGTTCGGCGCGGTGCCGGGCTCGCGGCCGTCGAAGTGCATCGAGTAGTTCTCCACGCCGGAGCAGGTGCCGATCTGGCGGAGCATCTCGATGTCGTAGGTGGTGCGCATGCGCAGCCGCTGGGCCTCCAGCAGCTTGCCCTGCTTCTCCAGCACCGCGAGGCGCTCGCCGAGCTCCTTCTCGATGTCGTTGACGGCGCGCTCCATGCGCTCCGGGCCGGCCACGTAGTGCGAGGCCGGGAAGACGTAGATCGAGTCGTCCTGGCTGATGATCTCGCCGGTCAGCGGGTGCAGCGTGTACAGCGCCTCGATCTCGTCGCCGAACATCTCGATCCGGACGGCGAGCTCCTCGTACACCGGGAAGATCTCGATGGTGTCGCCGCGGACGCGGAAGGTGCCGCGGCTGAAGGCGACGTCGTTGCGGGTGTACTGGATGTCGACGAAGCGGCGCAGCAGCGCGTCACGGTCGATCTCCTCGCCGACCTTGAGCGGGACCATCCGGTCCACGTACTCCTGCGGGGTGCCGAGACCGTAGATGCAGGAGACCGAGGCGACCACGATCACGTCGCGGCGGGTGAGCAGCGAGTTGGTCGCGGAGTGGCGCAGCCGCTCGACCTCCTCGTTGATCGAGGAGTCCTTCTCGATGTAGGTGTCCGTCTGCGGGACGTACGCCTCGGGCTGGTAGTAGTCGTAGTACGAGACGAAGTACTCGACCGCGTTGTTGGGCAGCAGCTCGCGGAACTCGTTGGCGAGCTGGGCGGCCAGCGTCTTGTTCGGCGCCATCACCAAGGTGGGGCGCTGGAGCTTCTCGATCATCCACGCGGTCGTCGCGGACTTGCCGGTGCCGGTGGCGCCGAGCAGGACGACGTCCTTCTCGCCCGCCCGGATCCGGCGCTCCAGCTCGGCAATGGCCGCCGGCTGGTCACCGTTCGGCTGGTAGGGGCTGACGACCTCGAAGGGCGCCACTGACCGCTCGATACTCGTGATGGGTCGCACGGGTCCACCGTACGACCCCCCACCGACAACCGAGGCCGGATCCGCAGCGCATCCGCACCGGGGCCGGTTAGCGGGCGCTGTCGCGGGCGAGGGCGACGAGGCGGGAGACCGCGCGGAGGTACTTCTTGCGGTAGCCGCCGCGGAGCATCTCCTCGGGGAAGACCTGGTCGAAGGGCACGCCGGAGGCGGTGACGGGGAGTTCCCGGTCGTACATGCGGTCGGCGAGGACGACCAGCCGCAGGGCGGTGGACTGGTCGTCGACCGGCCGCACTCCCCGCAGGAAGACGCCGTGGACGTCGTCGAGGAGGGCGCCGTAGCGGCTGGGGTGGACGTTCTTGAGGTGGTCGAGCAGCGCGTCGAAGTCGTCCAGCGAGGCGCCGGGGGCGCCGGCCGCCCGGGCGGTGACCTCGTCGTCGGTGTACGGCGGCGGGGCCTCGGGCAGGCCGCGGTGGCGGTAGTCCTGGCCGTCGATGCGGACCGGCCGGAAGTGCGCGGAGAGGCCCTGGATCTCGCGGAGGAAGTCGGCGGCCGCGAAGCGCCCCTCGCCGAGCTTGTCGGGGAGGGTGTTGGAGGTGGCGGCGAGCTTGACGCCGTTCTCGACGAGGCGGCTGAGCAGGGTGGAGACCAGGACGGTGTCGCCCGGGTCGTCGAGTTCGAATTCGTCGATGCAGAGCAGCCGGTGGCCGGAGAGGGTCTCGACGGCCCCCTTGAAGGTGAGTGCGCCGACCAGGTTGGTCAGTTCGACGAAGGTGCCGAAGGCCTTGGGGCCGGGGGTGGCGTGCCAGAGCGAGGCGAGCAGGTGGGTCTTGCCGACGCCGTAGCCGCCGTCGAGGTAGATGCCGGCGGGTGCGGCCGGGGCGGCCGGGCCGCGGCGGAACCAGCTGCGCTTCGGGGCTGCGCCGCTGCCGTTGAGGGAGGCCGCGAACTGCTCCAGGACCTGGACGGCCTCGTACTGGCTGGGCTGGGTGCTGTCCGGGATGTAGCTGCCGAAGCTGACGCCGGCGAACCGCGGCGGCGGGACCATCTCGGCCACCAGGCGCTCGGCGGGGACGACCGGTCGGCGGTCGGTGAGGGCTGTCACGGAGGCCGTCTCGGAAGCGGTCGCGTCGGCGTGGGGGGCTGCGGGCACGGTAGTAGAGGGTACGCCCCGTGGAAGACTCGCAGCCATGCAGCTCTTGATGAATCCGCTCACAGCCGCCGTCGCCGACCCGGCCTCGCTGGAGGCACTGGCCGCCCTCTACGCCTACCCGGCGCAGGTGGCGGAGGGGAGGCCGTGGCTGCGCGGCAACATGGTGTCCAGTCTGGACGGCTCGGCCCGGGTGGCGGGCCTGTCGGAGGGCCTGTCGGGGGTGGCCGACAAGCGGATCTTCGGGGTGCTGCGGGCGCTGGCGGACGTGGTGCTGGTGGGCGCGGAGACGGTCCGCGCGGAGGGGTACCGGCCGGGCCGGGCGCGGAAGGAGTTCGCGGCGGCCCGCGCGGCGGCGGGCCAGGCCCCGGCGCCGGCGATCGCGGTGGTCAGCCGGCGGCTGACGCTGGACCTGTCGGCGCCGCTGTTCACCGAGCCGCTGGTGCGGACGGTGGTGGTGACCACGGAGGACTCCCCGGCCGAGGCGCGCCGGGCGGTGGCCGAGGTGGCGGACGTGGTGGTGGCCGGCGAGCGGTCGGTGGACCTGGCGGCGGCGGTGGCGGCGCTGGCCGCCCGCGGCTGGACCCGGCAGCTGACGGAGGGCGGCCCGCGGCTGCTGGGCGGGCTGGCGGCGGCGGGCCTGCTGGACGAGCTGTGCCTGTCGCTGGCGCCGCTGCTGACCTCCGGCGACGCGCCGAGGATCGCGCACGGCGCACCGGTCGAGGGGCTGCGGCCGATGCGGCTGGTGTCGCTGATCGAGGAGGGCGGCTTCCTGTTCACCCGCTACGTGCGGGCGGAGGACGGACCGGGCGGGGAGTGACCGCAAGGACCGCTGGGGCCTGTGTGGTGCGTGTGCAGCGTGAGGAAAGCTTCCGCCGGGCAAGATGAGGGCAAGCGGACTCGGGGGCCTGCACCGTCGAAGGGACTCACGTGTTCAAGACCGTACTGATGATCGAAAAGGCGCTGTCCGACGCGGACGTCGAGCTGGTCACCACGCTGCACGGCGACGAGAAGGTGTCGTTCGTGGTGCTGATGCAGCCGCGGGGAAAACAGGACGAGCTGTTGAGAGCGCTCGACGACGTCGCACTGGGCCATCTCGACAAGGCGGTGCACGAGCACGACGACGAGTCGGTGCCCACGGTGGCCGAGGAGTCCCTGGAGTACAGCCTGCGCCACCTGCGCGAGGCCGGTGCCGAGGCGACCGGCCGGGTGGTGGAGGAGAACCCGCTCGACGGCCTGCGGAGCGTGGTCGAGGAGCACGGCTCGGACGAGGTGCTGGTGCTGACCTCGCCGCACTTCGTCGAGGAGTTCTTCCACCGGGACTGGGCGTCCCGGGCGCGGCACAAGGTGGGCGTGCCGGTGCTGAAGCTGTTCGCCAGCGACTCCTGAGCCGCCCTCCCCGCCCGCCCTCGGGCGGGCGGGGCCGGCCCGCCGGTGGTGCAGAATCGTCCTTGCGGAACCACCGCGAGGGCGATTCTCGTCCTCCCAGTCCCCGGCTGTACGGAGCATCCCTTGAACGACGCCGCGCACGACCTGCACGCCCCGCACTTCATCGGCATCGGCGGCGCCGGGATGTCCGGACTGGCGAAGATCCTCGCGGTGCGGGGCGCCCAGGTCTCGGGCAGCGACGCGAAGGAGTCGGAGACGGTCCTGGCGCTGCGCGCGCTCGGCGCCACGGTCGCGGTCGGCCACGCCGCGGAGAACCTGCCGGCCGGCACCAGCAGCGTGGTGGTCTCCAGCGCGATCCGCGCGGACAACCCGGAGCTCGTGGCGGCCCGGGAGCGCGGGATCTCGATCGTGCACCGCTCCGACGCACTCGCCGCGCTGATGGGCGGCCGCCGGGCGCTGGCCGTCGCGGGCACCCACGGCAAGACCACCACCACCAGCATGCTCGCGGTCAGCCTCGGCGAGCTCGGCCTCGACCCCTCGTACGCGATCGGCGGCGACCTGGACGCGCCGGGCTCCAACGCGCACCACGGCACCGGCGACATCTTCGTCGCGGAGGCGGACGAGAGCGACCGCAGCTTCCACAAGTACGCGCCCGAGGTGGCGATCGTGCTCAACGTGGAGCTGGACCACCACGCCAACTACGCCTCGATCGAGGAGATCCACCAGTCCTTCGAGACCTTCGTCGGCCGGATCGTGCCGGGCGGCACCCTGGTGGTCTCCGCCGACCACGAGGGCGCCCGGGAGCTGACCCGCCGGGTGTCCGGCCGGGTGGGCCTGAACGTGGTGACGGTCGGCGCCGCCGAGGACGCCGACGTGCGGGTGCTCTCGGTCGCCGCGCGCGGCATGACCAGTGAGGTCACCGTGGAGCTCGGCGGCGAGGAGCTGTCCTTCACGGTCTCCGTGCCCGGCCGCCACTACGCGCACAACGCGGTCGCCGCGCTGGCCGCCGGTGTGGCGCTCGGCGTGCCCGCCGCGGACCTGGCGAAGGCGCTCGGCAGCTACACCGGCGTGCGCCGCCGGCTGCAGCTCAAGGGCGAGGCCGCCGGGGTGCAGGTGATCGACTCCTACGCGCACCACCCGACGGAGATGGCCGCCGACCTGGACGCGATCCGCGAGGCCGCGGGCGGCGGCCGGGTGCTGGTGGTCTTCCAGCCGCACCTGTTCAGCCGCACCCAGCAGCTCGCCGAGGAGATGGGCGGTGCGCTGGCACTCGCCGATGCCTCGGTGGTGCTCGACATCTACCCGGCCCGCGAGGACCCGATCCCCGGCGTCACCAGCGCCCTGATCGTCGACGCCGCCCGCCGGGCCGGCGCCGACGTCGCCGCGGAGCACGAGTTCGCCGCCGCCCCCGACCGGCTGGCCGCCCTGGCGAAGCCGGGCGACCTGGTGCTGACCATGGGCGCCGGCGACGTGACCAACCTCGGCCCGGAAATTCTCGCCCGCCTCGCGGACGTTGCACCCGGTGCCTGATGGGAGGACTGTCGTGACCCACGAGATCCAGAAGACCGACGCCGAGTGGCGGGCCCAGCTGTCCCCGGAGGAGTACCACGTGCTCCGCGAGGCCGGCACCGAGCGCGCCTTCACCGGCGAGTACACCGACACCAAGACGGTCGGCGTGTACGGCTGCCGGGCCTGCGGGGCCGAGCTCTTCAGCAGTGAGACGAAGTTCGAGAGCCACTGCGGCTGGCCCTCGTACTACGCCCCGCTGGCCGGGGACAGCGTCGAGTACATCCAGGACACGTCCTTCGGGATGCGCCGGGTGGAGGTCCGCTGCGCCAGCTGCGGCAGCCACCTCGGGCACGTCTTCGAGGGCGAGGGCTACGACACCCCGACCGACCAGCGCTACTGCATCAACAGCATCTCGCTGACTCTCCGGCCCGCCGAGTAGGCCGGGGCCCCAGCAGCGCACTCCCGCACGCCCTGTCACCACGGCGCCACACCGTGCCAGACTGATCATCAGTCGAACGGCACGAGAGGACCACGGTGGCAGGGCGTCGCACTTCCGGAGTACTGGCCATGCTGGCGGAGGCACAGCGCCAACAGCACCGCCGGGAGGAGGCGCAGCGGCGCGCCGACGCCGCCGCGCAGCGGCAGTACGAGCGGGCCCGCCGGGACGCCGAGCGGGCGGCGGCGCAGGGGCAGCGGGAGGCGCTGCGGGCGTACCGGCAGGGCCGGGAGGCGGACGCGGCCCGGCGGACGGCCGAGCTGGAGGAGCGGGTCGCGGCGCTGCGCGACACACTCACCGCGGGCCTGCGCGGGCGGGGCTTCTCCCCCGCCGACCTGGCGGCGCCGGCGGCCGCCTTCGACCCGGGGCAGCTCGGGGTGCCGGTGCCGATGCCGGACCAGTCCTGGTACCTGATACCGCCGCTGACGGGCGCGCAGGCGTTCGACCCGGCGGCCCGCCGGCAGTGGGACGAGCAGGCGGCGCAGGCCCGCGCCCGGTTCGAGCAGGACTGGTACGCGGCGCAGGCCGCCGAACAGCAGCGGCTGCGCCAACTCGACGAGTACCGGGCCGAGTTCGATACCTGGCTGGCCTCCCGCCGGCAGCTCGCGGCCAATGCGGCACAGCTGGCGGCGGGGCTCCGGGCAGGCGTGCCGGAGGCGGTCGAGGAGTACTTCGAAACGGCGCTCGGCTGGCGGGACGACTGGCCGGAGGGCTTCCCGCACACGGCGGAGGCGGTCTGGGACGCGGGCGCCCGGCAGCTGGTGGTGGAGTGGCCGCTGCCGGACTTCTCGGTGGTGCCGGCGGTCGCCCGGCACCGGTACGTGAAGACCGACGACCGGGACGCCGAGGTGGCCCGGCCGGTCGGCGAACGGCGCGCGCTCTACCGGGAGGTCGTGGCGCAGTGCGCGCTACGGGTGCTGGCGGAGGCGTTCCGGGCGGACACCGAGGGCCTGCTCGCCTCGGTGGTGGTGAACGGCGTGGTGGAGGCGGTCGATCCGGCGACCGGGCGGGAGGAGAGCCGCTGCCTGGTGTCGGTGGCCACCGAGCAGGCGGACTTCCTGGCGCTGGACCTGGAACGGGTCGCCGCGGTGGACTGCCTGGAGGAGGCGCTGCACGGCCGGCTGTCGGCGCGCCCGGACAGGCCGGAGGCCGTCCGGCCGCACGCGACGGGCGCACCGGCCGCGGCGGCGCCGGCGGACGACGAGGGCCCGGACCTGTTCACCATGGACCCGATCGCCTTCGAGGAGCTGATCGCCGAGCTGTTCCGCCGCCGCGGCCTGCGCACCCGGACGACCGCGCGCAGCGGCGACGAGGGCGTGGACGTGCTGGCGGAGGACCCGGACCCGATCACCGGCGGGCAGATCGTCATCCAGGCCAAGCGCTACCGGCACACCGTGCCGCCCACGGCCGTCCGCGACCTGGACGCGACGATGGCCCGCTGCGGGGCGAACCGCGGCATCCTCGTCACCACCTCCGGCTTCGGCCCGGGCTCCCGGCGCTGGGTGGAGGGCCGGCCGCTGACGCTGGTGGACGGGCCGATGCTGGTGGCGCTGCTGCGCGAACACGGCCTGGCGGGGCGGCTCGGCCCGGCCGACGGGCGGCCGAAGGCCCGGGGCGGCGGTGCCCGCCGACCGGACCCTGAGCCCGCGGTGCTCGGGCCCGGGCAGAACGCGGTACTGCCACCGGGCGCCCTCGACGGCCTGACCGTGCGCTTCTCCTCCGCGGGCGCGGAGGCGGATCTGACGCTGCTGCTGCTCACCGACGAGGGCCTGGTCCGCTCGGACGCGGACTTCGTCTTCTACCACCAGCGGAGCGCGGCCGGCGGGGCGGTGCTGCTCGGCGACAAGTCGGCCGCCGCGGACGGGCGGCGCTCGGAGTCCGCGGTGCTGCGGCCGGCCGGCCTCCCGGCGGACGTCCGGCGGGTCGCGGTCTCCGTCAACATGGACGCCGACGCCGGGCTGAGCTGCGCCCACCTCACGGACGCGGAACTGCTGCTGCACGCCGAGGACGGCACCGCCTGGTCGTTCCGCCCGCCGTCCGACCCTGCGGTCTCGGCGATGCTGGTCGCCGAGGTGTACCGGCACCGGCCGGCCGGCGGCCCGGAGGTGTGGAAGGTCCGGGCGGTCGGCCAGGGCTGGGCGGACGGCCTGGCCGGGCTGGCCCGCGCCCACGGCGTCGACGTCGGCTGAAGGCTCTCGGACGGGCATCAGGGGCCCCAGCGCCCCTGAATGAGTCTCCCGTGTGCGTCAGCAGTCCAGCTCGCGGCTGTACTTCCATTCGGCGGCGAAGCGCCGGTAGCCGAGCCAGTCGTTGACCGCGAGCATCGGGGCGTTGTCGCCGTCGTTGTGGGTGTAGGCCGCGGTGATGCCGGCGGCCCGGGCGCGGTGCAGCGAGTCGGCCTTGGCGAGTTTGGCGAGGCCCCGGCCGCGGTGGGCGCGGACGGTGGTGGTGAAGGAGGACCAGTAGCGGCCCTCGCCGTCGGTCTGGGCGGCGGAGAAGCCGACCGGCCGGCCGTCGGCGACCACCACGGTGGTGAGCTCGCGGTCGAGGTCGGGCCGGTGCCAGATCTCGTCGAGCCAGGAGGCGTAGCCCTGGTCGGCGAGGTCGACGTCACCGGGCTCGTCCCGGGTGCCCTCGACGTCCACCAGGTAGAGCGGGTGCGGGTCGTCCAGGTAGTCGGCGCCGGTGCGCAGTTCGATGCCGGGCGGGCCGGCCGGCCGCGGCGGCACCGGGGCGGTGAGGTCGCGTGCGCCGAAGTAGGCGATCCGGCCGCGGGTGTAGCCGTGGGCGGCGGCGAAGGCGTGTGCCGCCGGTTCGTCGTCCACCCAGCAGTGCGCGTGCCGGACGTCCTCGGCGGCGAGCGCCTCCTCGGTGGCGGCCAGCAGCGCGGTGCCGGCGCCGCGGCCTCGGTGCCCGGGGGCGACGTGGACCCGGGCGAAGCCGTGGCCGGGCTCCTCGCTGTCCGGGTAGGCGCCGAACCGGGAGACGCCGAGGAGTTCGCCGTCCGCCTCGGCGAGCAGGGTCCGCAGGTGGGGCTGGGCGGCGGCCTGCCAGGCGACCGCCTCGGGGGTGGTGACAAGATACGGGCGGCCGGCGCGCAGCGCGGCGCAGGCCGCGGGCGCGTCGTCGGGCCGGAAGGCACGGATCGTGAGCGTCATAGACACGTCACGTTAACGACTCGGCCGCCCCGGCGCCGCCGAATATCGGTCCCTGGGACTGGAGTTGCCTGCCCGGCGGGCGGCGCCGCGGAGAAAGCTCAAGTTCAGCTCTGAGTTCGGCTGCCGGTGGTTGGCAGCCGTGTCCGGCCGGTACACCCTCAGCACGGGAAGACCTGAGCACGGGAAGTGGAGAGGGGGGAGCACGCATGGCGCACTCGACGGAGCCGCCCCGGCTGGGGGTGGGGATCGGCTGGCGGGCGGAGATCGACACCGCGGTCGAGCGGCTGTCCGGCGTGGACTGGGTGGAGGTGGTCGCGGAGAACGTGTGCGCCGGCCACCTGCCCCGGTCGCTGGAGGTGCTGCGCGGGCGCGGCGTGACCGTCGTCCCGCACGGTGTCTCGCTCGGCCTCGGCGGCGCCGAACCGCCGGCCGCGCACCGGCTGGCGCGGTTGGCCGAGGTGGCCGAGGCGCTGGACGCGCCGCTGGTCACCGAGCACCTCGCGTTCGTCCGGGCCGGTGGGATGGAGTCCGGCCACCTGCTGCCGGTGCCGCGCTCGCGGGACGCGCTGCGGGTGGTCGCGGAGAACGTCCGGATCGCCCAGGACCAGCTGCCGGTGCCGCTCGCCCTGGAGAACATCGCGGCGCATCTGCGCTGGCCGGACGACGAGCTGACCGAGGGCGAGTTCCTGGCCGAGCTGGTGGAGCGCACGGGGGTGCGGCTGCTGGTGGACGTCGCGAACCTGCACACCAACCGGGTCAACCTGGGCCTGGACGTCACCGCGGAGCTCGCCCGGCTGCCGCTGGAGGCGCTGGCGTACGTGCACGTCGCGGGCGGCGTGGAGCGGGACGGGGTGTGGCACGACACGCACGCCCACCCGGTCACCGCGCCGGTGCTGGAGGTGCTCGCCGAGCTCTGCGGCCGCGCCGTGCCGCCCGGCGTCCTGCTGGAGCGGGACGACGCCTTCCCGCCGCCGGCCGAACTGGCCGGCGAACTCGACGCGATCCGGGTCGTCCTGGAGCGCGCACCCGCCCGGGAGGAGGTGGCACTCGGTGGCTGAACCCGACGAGTACCTGCTGCGCGCGGAGGACGCCGAGCTGGCCGTGGCGCGGGCCCGGCTCGCCCGGCGGCAGACCGCGCTGATGGCCGCGCTGGTCGCGGGCGGCCCCGTCCCGGAGGGCTTCGACCCGGCGCAGGTCGCCACCCAGGCCCGCGGGCTGCTCGCCAAGCGGCGGGACACCACTGCCAGGGTCGCACCGGAGCCGGCCCGCATCCTCGGCGCCGACTGGCGGCCGCTGTTCGAGCGGTACGCCCGGCAGGGCCCGCAGCGCGGCGGGTACCGGGCCGACGCCCGGGAGTTCGCCGTCTGGGCGCTGACCGCGGAGCCGGCCGCGCCCTGGCGGGCGGAGCTGGAGCACTGGCTGCGGCCCGAGGGCGCGCCGCGGCCGTCGAACCCGCTGCGGACGGCCCGGACGGTGCTCGCCCGCACGCTGCCCGACCGCCTGCGCCGCCGCGGCGCGGGCACCCACGACCGCCCTGTCCCGTCCCGGGGCTGAGGCGGCACCACCCGGGTCCTCGGACCCGTTCGATCCACGGGGGAGACGACGATGTGGAGTACCGAGTTCACTGTGGCCCTCGTCCTGGTGCTGGCCACCGGGGCGGCGGTGAGCGTCACCAACACGCGGCTGCGCCGGGTGCCGCACCCGCGGGGCCTGTCCGGTCGCGGACTGGAGCTGCTGGAGACGGCCTTCCTGGCCGGCGGCCCGACCCGGGTCGCGGTCACCGCGCTGATCCGGATGCAGCAGGAGGGCCGGGTGATCGTGTCGCGGGCCGGCACGGTCACCGTCACCGAACCGCAGCCGAGGGACGCCGTCGAGGCGGCCCTGATCGAGGCGGCCGGCCCCGGCCGGCAGCAGGACGCGCACGTGCTGCGCCTGGCGGTCGCCCGCAGCGCCGCCGTCCAGGAGATCGGCGACCGGCTGGCGGAGCGCGGTCTGATGCGCCGCCCGGACCGCCACCGGGCCCTGGTGCGGGCCCGCATCGTGTTCGGGCTGGCGCTGCTGGCCACCGTGGTGCTCGGCGTGTTCGCGATGGTGGACTGGGCCGGCCGCAGCTTCGAGGACCGCTACACCGGCGCGCCGCCGGTCCTGCCGTTCGCGATCCTGCTGATCGTCGGCGTGATCTTCCTGGTGGCGACCCGGCCGGACAAGGGCCGGGTCACCCCGGCCGGCCGCCGGCAGCTGTCGATGATGAAGGAGGGCGGCGCCTGGCGGCCGTGGGACGTGGCGGCGCCGGCGGCGGCACTGGCGGTGCTCGGCGCACTGGCCTTGGACGGCACCGAGATCCTGGACGAGGAGACGCGGGCGGCCCTGATGGCCCGGCAGCTCGCCGCCACCTACGCGCTCAACTCGGCGAGCGGCTCCACGGCGGTCTGGTGCGGCTCGTCCTCGGACGGCGGCTCCTCGTCGTCCTGCGGTTCGTCCAGCTGCGGCTCGTCCAGCGGCTCCTGCGGCTCCTCGGGGAGCTCCTGCTCCTCCGGCAGCTCCTGCGGCGGCGGCAGCTCGTGCGGCTCCAGTTGCGGCGGCGGCGGGTGCGGCGGGTCCTGACCCGGCTTGTCACAGTTTCGTATCGCGGGCGGGGCACGTGTTCCCCGCCCGCCCCTGCCGGGGCTAGAACAAGCCCATGTGGGTGCTCCTCCTCATCCCGGCCTGCGCGACTGCCGCGCTCACCTGTCTGCAGCTGGTCCGGGTCGCCACGAGGGCCGACGTCCTCGACGGCCTCGGCCCCTCCCGGCCCTCCGAGGCGGTGGGGATCGGCCTGTACGAGACCGCCTACCTGGCCGGCGGCCCGGCCCGGGTGGTGGAGCTGGCGCTGGTCCTGATGGCCGGCCGCGGCCGGCTGCACCTGGCGCACACCGGCTGGACCACCGTGGTCGACCCGCGCGGCCGCAGCCGGCTGGAGCGGGCGCTGATCGCGCAGATAGGGCCGGAGGGCCAGTGCCGGACGGCACCGCTGCGGGCCTCGCTGGCGGCGCACCCGACCGTCCGGGAGATCGGCGAGCGCCTCGCCCTGGCCGGGCTGGCGACACCGGAGCGCGTCCGGCGGGACACCTCGCGCGCGGTGCGGCACGTGCGGCAGGCCCTGCTGCTGTGCGTGCTGCTGCTGGCCGCCTCCCTGGCCCTGGCGGCCCCCGGCACCGGGGACGCGGGCGCGGCGATCGCCTGGTTCTCGCTGCCGCTGATCCTCACCTGCGGCACCCTGCTGATGGCCCGGGTGGACGTGCACACCTACACCCGCTTCGCCGCCCCGGCCGGCCTGGAGGTGCTGCGCACGGCCCGGGTGCCGCGCCAGCTCGGCCACACCCGCGACCCTGAGCAGGCGCTGCTCACCGCCGTCGCCATGGTGGGCCCGGCGGCCCTCACCGACGAACGGCTGCGGGCGGCGCTGCGGACCTGAGCCCGCCGCGCCGCCCGTGCCGGTGCGCCGTGCGCGGGCTCAGACCAGGCCGGCGAGCAGCTCGGCGACCGGCTTGCGGCGGCCGGTGAAGAACGGCACCTCCTCGCGGACGTGCAGCCGGGCCCGGGACGGGCGCAGGTCGCGCATCAGGTCGACGATCCGGTGCAGTTCGTCGGCCTCGAAGGCGAGCAGCCACTCGTAGTCGCCGAGGGCGAAGGAGGCGACCGTGTTGGCCCGGACGTCCGGGTAGCCGCGGGCCATCTTGCCGTGCTCGGCGAGCATGGCGCGGCGCTCCTCGTCGGGCAGCAGGTACCACTCGTAGGAGCGGACGAACGGGTAGACGCACACGTAGTCGCGGGCGCGCTCGTCGGCGAGGAAGGCCGGGATGTGCGACTTGTTGAACTCGGCCGGGCGGTGCAGCGCCATGTTCGACCAGACCGGCTCCAGGGCGCGGCCGACGGCGGTGCGGCGGAAGCGGTTGTACGCCTCCTGCAGGTCGTCCGAGTTCTCGGCGTGCCACCAGATCATGACGTCGGCGTCGGCGCGCAGGCCGGACACGTCGTAGGTGCCGCGCACGGTGACGTCCTTGGCCGCGAGCTGGGCGAAGAGCTCGTCCACCTCGGCGGCGAGGGCGGCGCGGTCCTCGGGCAGCTCGCCCTTGAGCTTGAACACCGACCACATGGTGTAGCGGATGACCTGGTTGAGGTCGCGGGCCTTCTTCTTCGCGGGCTGCTGCTCAGTGCTCTCAGTCATGTCCTCATTGTCCCTTCCGGGCCGCCGGCGCCGTCCGCCGGGGTCAACAACTCGTTGACGGCGCGGCGGGCGCTGCCGATGCAGGCCGGGATGCCCACGCCGTCGTACGCGGCGCCGCAGACCGCCAGCCGTCCGGCGTCCGCGACCAGCCGGCGGACCCGGGCCATCCGGTCCAGGTGGCCCACCGGGTACTGCGGCAGGCCGGCCCGCCAGCGGGTGACCGCGGTGGCGTAGGGCGTCGCGCGCAGTCCGGTGGCCTGCTCCAGGTCGGCCAGCGAGCGGGCGACGAGCTCCTCGTCCGGCAGGTCGAGGGCGGCCTCCTCGCGGTGCCGGCCGAGCGAGGTGCGCAGCAGGAAGGCGTCGGGGGCGGCGCGGTCCAGCCAGCCCCACTTGTGCGAGGAGAAGGTGGAGGCCTTGATCGAGCGGCCGTCCACCGGCGGCACCAGGAAGCCGCTGCCGTAGGGGAGGGCGGCCGTGTCGGCGCGGTCGAAGGCCATGGTGACCAGGGCCATGCCGGCGTACTCGACGGTGTCCAACTCCGCGGCGGCGGCCGGGACGTCGGCGCGCAGCAGCGCGGCCGCCCGCGGGGCGGGCACGGCCAGCACCACCGCGTCGGCGTGCAGCACCTCGCCGCGGACGGTCACCCGCCAGCCCTCGGCGGTGCGGCGCAGCTCGTCGGCCGGGCTCGCGGTGCGCAGCTCGGCGTCGGCCCGGCGCAGGTGGGCCTCGGCGGCCTCCGGCAGGGTGCCGATCCCGCCGCGGATGCCCTGGAAGACCGGCCCGCCGTCGGGTCGGGCCCGGCCGGTGAGGTCGCGGACGCCCTCGACCAGGCTGCCGCCGCCGCGGGCGAGCGGCAGCAGCTGCGGGACGGCGGCGCGCAGCGAGATCTCGTCGGCGTGGCCGGCGTAGACGCCGCCGAGCAGCGGTTCGACGAGCCGGTCGACGACCTCGCGGCCGAGCCGGGCCGCGACGTAGGCGCCGATCGGGACGTCCTCGCCGACCTGAATGGGCCGCTCGTGCCGGGCGCGGTCGAGGCCGGCCGCGGTGAGCACCTCGGAGGCGGCCAGCGCGTCGAGGTCGCCGGGCACGCCCATCAGCTGGCCGCCGGGCAGCGGGCGCAGCGCGCCGCGGGTCCAGATCGCGGCCTTCGCCCCGGTGGGCGGCTCCAGCTGCTCGGCCAGGCCGACGGCGCGGGCCAACTCCACCGCCTCGGGGCGGCGGGCGAGCATCGACTCGGCGCCGAGGTCGACCCGGACGCCGCCGACCTCCCCCGCCATCAGCTTCCCGCCGAAGCGGTCGGACGCCTCCAGCACGGTGACCCGGTACGGGCCGTCGGCCAGGGACACCGCTGCGGCGAGTCCGGCGATGCCGCCGCCGATCACCACGACATGAGGTTCTGCCATGTCCGGCAGTCTCGCACTCCTTACCCGCGGGCCCGGGGCTGCCCCGCTCGCCCCGCACCCCGGCCGGGTCGCCCGGGCTGTCGGCGGCCCGTCAACTCCGTTACGGCGGACGGCCGGTGTACACCGGGGCGAGGCCGGACCGTGACCGGTTCGGGATCGCCGGGACGGGTCCGGCGGGGCCGATCGCGCGTCCAATGGTGCGACCGGCGCGGACGACCCGCCGGAGCGGACAGGGGAGGACGGACACATGAGGAGCACGGGCAGACGGGTGCTGGCGGGCACCGCGCTGGCGGCGGTCCTACTGCTGAGCGGGTGCGGCGCCGACGGCGGCCGGTCGTCCTCGGACGCGGCGGCGGCGCCCGCCGAGGCGGTGGCGCCGAAGGCCGCGCCGACCGCGGGCGGGCCTGCGGCCGGCGCCGGTGCGGCGGACCGGCCGGCCGGGCAGCCCACCGCGGCGGCCACCGGCAGCCCGTCCGGCGCCCCCGCGGGGAACGCGGCCGACCACCGGTACATCGCCTACTCCGGCCGCCTGGTGCTGGAGCTGAAGGCCGACGACCGGGGCGGCACCGCGGCCGAGATCCGCAGGGCCGCCGCGGACACCGGCGGCTACGTCGGCAGCGAGTCGCTCTCCGAGAGCGGCGGCCGGGAGGCCGGACGGCTGGTGCTGCGGGTGCCCTCGGCCCGCTACCAGCAGGCGATGGAGCGGCTGGCCGGCCTCGGCACCGTGCTGACCCGAAGCAGCGACGCGGACGACCTCACCGAGCAGGTGGTCGACACCGAGAGCCGCCTGAAGACCCAGCAGGCGTCGGTGGACCGGGTGCGGGCGCTGCTCGCCGACGCGAAGTCGCTCTCCGAGGTGGTCTCGCTGGAGAGCGAGCTGACCCGCCGGGAGGCGGACCTCGAGTCGCTGAAGCAGCGTCTGCAGGAGCTGGGCTCGCAGACCTCGCTGTCCACCATCACCGTGGAGCTGCGCCGGCCGACGGACGCCCCGCCGGTGGCGGAGAAGCACGAGCGGGGCCTGTGGGCGGCGGTCGGGCACGCCTTCGCCGGCGGCTGGCACGTGCTGCTGGCGGTGGTGCGCGGGCTGCTGGTCGCCCTCGCCGCGCTGGCGCCGTTCCTGGCGGTCCTGGCCCCGGCGGCCTGGCTGCTGCGGCGCGGACTGAAGCGGCGGGCGGCGTCCCGGCCGGCCCCGCCGGTACCGGCCTGGGCGGTGCCGCGGCAGGCCGGTCCGACGGTGCCGGCGCAGTCGGCCGGGGAGGCGCAGGCACCCGCGCGGCCGGACGGGGAGTGAGAACGCGGCGGGGCCGGACGAACCGGCCCCGCCGCGGCCGGTCAGCGGGCGCTGGCCTCGTGCACGAAGGCGACCAGGCGGCTCAGCGCGTCCGGGTCCATGGTCGGCATGACGCCGTGTCCGAGGTTGAAGATGTGGCCGCTGTCGCCGAGCGCGGCGGCGGCGTGCAGCACCTCGCGGGCCTTCGTCTCGACGACGTGGGTCGGCGCGTAGAGCACCGCCGGGTCGAGGTTGCCCTGCAGGCCCTTGTCGGGGCCGACCCGGTCGGCGGCGACGTTCAGCGGCACCCGCCAGTCGACGCCGACCACGTCGGCGCCGGCCTGGCCCATCAGACCGAGCAGTTCGCCGGTGCCGACGCCGAAGTGGATCCGCGGTACGCCGTACCCGGCGACCGCCTCGAAGACCTTGCTGCTGCTGGGCATCACCGAGCGGCGGTAGTCGTCCGGGGCGAGCGCGCCGACCCAGGAGTCGAAGAGCTGCACCGCGGAGGCGCCGGCCTCGATCTGGATCTTCAGGAAGGCGGCGGTGATGTCGGCGAGACGCTCGACCAGGCCCGCCCAGAGCTCGGGCGCGCCGTACATCATGGCCTTGGTCTTCTCGTGGCTCTTCGACGGGCCGCCCTCGACCAGGTAGCTGGCGAGCGTGAACGGGGCGCCGGCGAAGCCGATCAGCGGGGTGGTGCCCAGCTCGTCGACGAGCAGCCCGACCGCCTCGGTGATGTACGGCATGTCGTCCGGCTCCAGCGGGCGCAGCCGCTGCAGGTCCTCGACGGTGCGGATCGGGTCGGCGATCACCGGGCCGACACCGGGCTTGATGTCCACGTCGATGCCGACGGCCCGGAGCGGCACCACGATGTCGCTGAAGAAGATCGCCGCGTCCACCTTGTGCCGACGCACCGGCTGCAGGGTGATCTCCTTGACCAGCTCGGGCCGCATGCAGGACTCCAGCATGGGGATGCCCTCGCGGACCTTCAGGTACTCCGGCAGCGAGCGGCCCGCCTGCCGCATGAACCAGACCGGCGTGTGCGACACCGGCTCGCGGCGGGCGGCACGCAGGAAGACGGAGTCGTACGCGGCGCCACGGCGCACGGTGGACTGCGGGTCGGTCTCGGCTGCGGGGCTCGCCGCGGGTGTCTCACTCACGGGTCAAATCTTCGCACGCGCCGTACGCGCGGCGGCTCCGGGCACCCCGTAGGTTCGTCCGAGATGTCCGACCTGCGGCGCTACGGCGCGCCGCACCGGCGGAAGTTGCTCGGATTGGGGCCGCGGGCGACCTAGGCTTCCCTCCATGGCAGCGGTCGGCGGACACCCCGCACAAGGTGGCGGAACGGACGAGGAGGCGGCGCCGATCGAGTTCCGCCGTGCGGTCGAGGCGCTCGCGGGCGCCCGGCTCCGGCCCGAGGTGCAGCTCTCCCCCGCGCCGGCGCCCCGCAGGCTGGCACCGTTCGCGTGGGCGGTGACCGCCGCGGTCGAGGTGGACGGCGAGGAGCTCGCGGACGGCCGACTGGTGCTGCTGCACGACCCGGCCGGGCAGTCCGCCTGGAACGGCGACTTCCGGGTGGTCACCATGACCCGCGCCGAGCTGGAGCCCGAGATCGCGGGCGACCCGATGCTCGGCGAGGTCGGCTGGGCCTGGCTGCTGGACGCGCTGCAGGCGCACGGGGCCGGGTACGCGGAGCCGGGTGGCACGGTGACCCGCTGCGCCTCGGACTACTTCGGCGCGCTCGCCGAGCGTCCGGCGTCGACCGAGATCGAGGTGCGGGCGTCCTGGACGCCGGCGGACAAGCGGTTCGAGCGGCACCTGGCGGCCTGGGGCGACCTGCTCTGCATCTGCGCCGGCCTGCCGCCGGCCGCGGGGGCGCCGATGCCGATGCCGGACGCCCCGTCACTCGGCGGCGTGGTGCCGATGCCGGCCCGCCACCGGCCGCGCCCGCACTGAGCTCCGCGCCGAGGCCCCGCCGCGGCCACGTCCGGGGGACGACCGGACTCGTCGTCCGCACTGCCACTCCCAGGGCTGATGGAGTGTGACTTCCGTCCCGGTCTGTGTCAATTACCCGGCAGAAATTGATCATTTCGATCTGATTGCGATCGAATCCGTGCGATTCCAGGGCATGTCGTATCAGTCACCTGCGCGATTTGTCCGTATTGTTACTCACTAGATCGTGATCTTTCGCTAAAGCCGGGCACGGATGATGCCGAAGGTGTCAGTGACCCTTTCCGAACGCGGAACACTCCGACCGCCCCCATCGGGGTTCCGTCCGCCACTCCCCACAGGAGGCCTGGTGTCGGTCCTTCTCGAGCACCCCGCAAACGTGGTCGCGTACCGTCCGACGAAGCCCACCGCCATGGTGGTCATCGCCGACCCGCGCGTCCGAAACACCGTCACCCGGCACCTGTGGGCCCTGGGGGTGCGCGACGTGATCGAGGTCTCCTCGATCGCCGAAGCCCGCCCCCGGGTCGCCACCCCGCGCGACATCTGCATCGCCGACGTGCACCTCCCGGACGGCTCTGGGCTGACCATCCTGGCCGAGACCCGCGCCGCGGGCTGGCCCAACGGCCTCGCGCTCTCCGCGGCCGACGACATCGGAGCGGTCCGCTCCGCGCTCGCCGGCGGCGTCAAGGGCTACGTGGTCACCGGTACCCGCACCAACCTCGCCATGCCCGGCCGCCCCGGCATGCCGCTCGGCGCCGCCCACCTGGCCGGCCGGATGCGCCGACCCGGCATGCCGGGTGTCCCCGGCGCCCCCGGTGCCACGGGAGCCCCCGGAGCCCCCGGCGCGCCGGGTGCCCCCGGGACGCAGCCCACCGCGTACCGGGAGCTGTCCGGCCGCGAGGTCGAGGTGCTGAGGCTGGTGGCGGAGGGCCAGTCCAACAAGGCGATCGGCGTGGCGATGGGCCTGTCCGCACTGACCGTCAAGAGCCACCTCGCGCGGATCGCCCGCAAGCTGGGCACCGGCGACCGGGCCGGCATGGTCGCGGTCGCGCTGCGCACCGGCATCATCCACTGACGCCCGGACCGGCCCGACCCCCGCGCGGGCCGGCTCCGGCGCGACCACCCGGCGGAGGCCCGGAGGAACGTTTCCTCCGGGCCTCCGCCGCGTCCACGGCGCGGGACCGGCAGGCCACGGGCCGGCGGCATATGTCCGAACGCGGGCTGACCAGTCGGACAACACTCCCGGCCCCGTACACCGTCGTACCCTTGGGGGGTGACCGACGCCGTAGCAGCCATCCCAGAAGAGACAGCCCCGGTCCCGCTCCTCGAACCGCGGGAGGGGCTGCCACCCGTCGTCGCCGACGAGCAGGCGCTCGCCGACACGGTCGCGGCCTTCGCCGCAGGAACGGGCCCGGTCGCCGTCGACGCCGAGCGGGCCTCCGGCTACCGCTACGGCCAGCGGGCCTACCTCATCCAGCTCCGCCGGGCCGGTGCGGGCACCGCGCTGATCGACCCGATCGCCTGCCCCGACCTGCACGCCCTCGGCGCGGCCCTCGCCGACACCGAATGGGTGGTGCACGCCGCCACCCAGGACCTACCCTGCCTCGCCGAGGTCGGCATGCGCCCGCAGCGCCTGTTCGACACCGAGCTGGCCGGGCGGCTCGCCGGCTTCCCCCGGGTCGGCCTCGGCCCGATGACCGAGAACGTCCTCGGCCTCTCCCTCGCCAAGGAGCACTCGGCCGTCGACTGGTCCACCCGCCCGCTGCCCGAGCCCTGGCTGCGCTACGCCGCTCTGGACGTCGAGGTGCTGGTCGAGCTGCGCGACGCACTCGAGCAGGAGCTAGACGCCCAGGGCAAGCTCGACTGGGCGCTGCAGGAGTTCGCCGCCCTCGCCGCCGCGCCGCTGCCCGCCCCCCGGGTCGACCCCTGGCGGCGCACCTCCCAGCTGCACAAGGTCCGGCGCCGCCGCCAGCTCGCCGCCGTCCGCGAGCTCTGGCAGGCCCGCGACCGGATGGCCCGCGAGCGCGACGTCTCCCCCGGCCGGGTGCTGCCCGACGCCGCCATCGTCAACGCCGCCCTCGCCATGCCCACCAACGCCGCCGGCCTGGTCGCCCTCCAGGGCTTCGGCCCGCGGGTCAACCGGCGCCAGGTCGACCAGTGGCTCGCCGCCCTGCAGCGGGCCCGCGAGGTGCCCGAGGCGCAGCTGCCGGCCGCGGCCGCACCGCACGACGGGCCGCCGCCGCCGCGGGCCTGGGCGGAGAAGGACCCGGTCGCGGCCGCGCGGCTCAGTGCGGCGCGGGCCGCGGTGTCGGCGATCGCCGAGGAGAAGAACCTCCCGGCGGAGAACCTCGTCACGCCGGACCTGGTGCGGAGGGTCTGCTGGGAGCCCCCGGCGGTGGCCGACGCCGAGCACATCGGCGCCGCCCTCCGCCGCCTCGGCGCCCGCCAGTGGCAGACCGACCTGGTCGCCCCGGCCCTCGCCACCGCCTTCGACAAGGCCGCGAGCTAGCGCGCAGGCACAGGTCGGAGAAGCCCGAACAGGGGCGCGTGGGGGCACCTTTCGGCCGATGGCCGGGTACCGGTCGGCGCTGCCCGGCAGCGCCCGGGGGTACCTGGAACGGCTGGAGGAGGCCGTGA
>NZ_JBFBJZ010000021.1:119706-134907 GCF_040686255.1 Kitasatospora sp. NPDC085879
CGTGGGGGCACCTTTCGGCCGATGGCCGGGAGGTGCCCCCACGCGCCCCCGGGTTTTCCGTACCCGCCGGTTCACCGACGTGTCCGGAGACACACCCCGTCCGGGGGGCGTGGCCCCTGGGCAAGGTAGTTACCGGCGGGTAGCATGACTCTGAAGCAGCGCCGCTCCACCCGTGAGCCGTGCGGACTGCACTTAACGTCATGTCCCCTGGGAGGAGAGCCCCCGTGCCTCGTACCGCGAGGGACGTCGTCTTCGTCGACGGCGTCCGCACCCCGTTCGGCAAGGCAGGCCCGAAGGGCATCTACCACGAGACCCGCGCGGACGACCTGGTCGTCAAGTGCATCCGTGAGCTGGTGCGCCGCAACCCCGAACTGCCCGTCGAGCGCATCGACGAGGTCGCCATCGCCGCGACCACCCAGATCGGTGACCAGGGCCTGACCATCGGCCGCACCGCCGGCCTGCTCGCCGGTCTGCCCAAGTCCGTCCCGGGCTACGCGATCGACCGCATGTGTGCCGGCGCGATGACCGCCGTCACCACCACCGCGGGCGGCATCGCCTTCGGCGCGTACGACATCGTCATCGCCGGTGGCGTCGAGCACATGGGCCGCCACCCGATGGGCGAGGGCGTGGACCCGAACCCGCGCTTCGTGTCGGAGAAGCTGGTCGACGAGTCCGCCCTGTTCATGGGCATGACCGCCGAGAACCTGCACGACCGCCTGCCGCACATCACCAAGGAGCGCTGCGACGCCTACGCCGTGCGCTCCCAGGAGAAGGCCGCGAAGGCGTACGCCAACGGCGACATCCAGCCGGACCTGGTGCCGATCGCGATCCGCAACACCAACCCCGAGGTCGGCGAGACCGGCTGGGGCCTGGCGACCACGGACGAGCCGATGCGCCCGGGCACCACCATGGAGTCGCTGGCGAACCTCAAGACCCCGTTCCGCCCGCACGGCAACATCACCGCGGGCAACGCGGCCGGCCTGAACGACGGCGCCACCGCCTCGCTGCTGGCCGCCGAGGACGTCGCCGAGGAGCTCGGCCTCCCGATCAAGATGCGCCTGGTCTCCTACGCCTTCGCCGGCGTGGAGCCCGAGGTCATGGGCATCGGCCCCGTCCCGGCGACCGAGAAGGCGCTGGCCAAGGCCGGCCTGACCATCGACGACATCGGCGCCGTCGAGATCAACGAGGCGTTCGCCGTCCAGGTGCTCTCGCTGCTCGACCACTACGGCATCGCCGACGACGACGAGCGCGTCAACCCGTACGGCGGTGCCATCGCCTACGGCCACCCGCTGGCCTCCACCGGCGTGCGCCTGATGACGCAGCTGGCGCGCCGCTTCGAGCAGCGCCCCGACGTCCGCTACGGCCTGACCACCATGTGCATCGGCTTCGGCATGGGCGGCACGGTCATCTGGGAGAACCCGCACTTCGAGGGGAACAAGTGACCGTGAGCACCACCGAGCTGCTGAAGCGCGCCGCCGAGCTGTTCCCCGGCGAGGTCGTCACCACCGCGCACGTCCGCCACCTCGACCTGCCCAAGCAGGCCGGCAAGCTGGCGCTGATCACCCTGGACAACGGCTTCGACCACACCAAGCCGACCACCTTCGGCCCGGGCTCCCTCGCGAAGCTCTCCGAGGCGCTGGACCAGGTCGAGGCCGAGGCCGCCGAGGGCAAGGTCGCCGCGGTCGCGATCACCGGCAAGCCGTTCATCTTCGCGGTCGGCGCCGACCTCAAGGGTGTCGAGGTGCTCAAGGAGCACAGCGACGCGCTGGCCATCGGCAAGGGCGGCCACGACGTCTTCAAGCGGATCGCCGCGCTGCCCGTCCCCTCCTTCGCCTACTACAACGGCGCGGCGATGGGCGGCGGCGTCGAGGTCGGCCTGCACTGCACCTACCGCACCGTGAGCTCCGGCGTCCCGGCGTTCTCGCTGCCGGAGGTCTTCCTGGGCCTCGTCCCGGGCTGGGGCGGCTGCACCATCCTGCCGAACCTCATCGGCCCGGCGAAGGCCGTCAAGGTCATCGTCGAGAACTCGATGAGCCAGAACAAGCAGCTCAAGGGCAAGGAGGTGTTCGAGCTCGGCATCGCGGACGCGATCTTCGAGCCGGCCGACTTCCTGGAGCAGTCGCTGCACTGGACGGCCTCCGTGCTCACCGGCGAGACCGTCGTCGAGCGCGAGGAGATCGACCGCGGCAAGGCCTGGGACGACGCCGTCGCCTGGGGCCGCCTGGTCGCCGACGGCAAGGTGCACGGCGCCGCCCCCGCCGCCTACAAGGCGCTGGACATCATCCAGCAGGTCAAGGACCAGGACCTGCAGGCGGGCTTCGACGCCGAGGACGTGGCCCTGGCCGACCTCATCATGAGCGGCGAGCTGCGCGCCGGCCTGTACGCCTTCAACCTGGTGCAGCGCCGTGCCAAGCGCCCCTTCGGCGCGCCGGACAAGTCGCTGGCCCGCCCGGTCTCCAAGGTCGGCGTCGTCGGCGCGGGCCTGATGGCCTCGCAGCTGGCGCTGCTGTTCGCCCGCCGCCTGGAGGTGCCGGTCGTGCTGACCGACATCGACCAGGAGCGCATCGACAAGGGCGTGGGCTACGTCCACGGCGAGGTCGACAAGCTGCTCGCCAAGGGCCGGATCAACGGCGACAAGGCGAACAAGCTCAAGGGCCTGGTCTCCGGCCACCTCGACAAGGCCGTCGCCTTCGGCGACGCGGACTTCGTCATCGAGGCCGTGTTCGAGGAGATGGGCGTCAAGCAGAACGTCTTCGCCGAGCTGGAGGCCGTGGTCAAGCCGACCACCATCCTGGCGACCAACACCTCCTCGCTGTCGATCACCGAGATGGCCTCGAAGCTGGAGCACCCGGAGCGGGTCGTCGGCTTCCACTTCTTCAACCCGGTCGCGATCCTCCCGCTGCTGGAGATCGTCCGCGCGGAGAAGACCGACGACGCCTCGCTGGCCACCGCCTTCGGTGTCGCCCGGAAGCTCAAGAAGACGGCCGTCCTCACCAAGGACGCCCCGGCGTTCGTGGTGAACCGGATCCTGCTCCGCTTCATGGACGCGATCCAGGGCGCCATCGACGAGGGCACCCCGATCGAGACGGTGGAGAAGGCCGTGCTGCCGCTCGGTCTGCCGATGTCCCCGATCGTGCTGCTGGAGCTGGTCGGCCCGGCCATCGCCCTGCACGTGTCGGAGACCCTGGCCGCCGCCTTCCCGGAGCGGTACACCGTCTCCGAGAACCTCACCAAGCTGGTCAAGGCCGGCAAGCGCGGCTTCTACGTCTGGCAGGACGGCCAGCAGGTCCTCGACCCCGAGGTCCTCGCGCTGCTGTCCTTCGGCGACACCGTGCTGACCGAGGAGCAGGTCCTCGCCCGCGCCCTGGAGGCCGTGGCGCAGGAGATCGGCCTGATGCTGGACGAGGGCGTCGTCGGCGAGGCGCAGGACATCGACCTGTGCATGATCACCGGCGCCGGCTGGCCCTTCCACCTGGGCGGCATCACGCCGTACCTGGACCGCGAGGGCGTCGCGGAGCGCGTGAACGGCAAGCGCTTCCTCGCCCAGGGCGTGGCCTCCGTGCCCGCCTGAGGCCCCTAGCGACGACGAAGGCCCCCCGCCTGGAGGCGGGGGGCCTTCGCGCGTCCCGGGGCCGCTCAGAGGCCGCCACGGCACGGAGGCCGGGCGGCCTGAAGGCGCCGGGGCGGGCTGCTACTTCTTCAGCCGGTAGATGACGGTGTCGCCGGTGACGCCGACCACCTCGTAGTGGGTGTCGAGCATGCTCTCGATCCGGGGGATCAGCAGCGGCTGGTAGGGGGCGGTGCCGGAGTCGTCGACGACGATCTCGGGCAGGCCCTTCGCGGCGAGCTCCTGGTCGAAGGTCTGCCAGGCCTCGCTGACGCTGTACTGCTCGCCGACCTTCTGGCCGTCCTTGCCGCCGCTGAAGTTGGTCAGGAATCCGGCCGTCAGGTAGCGGCTGGCGGGCCTGCGGTCGGCCAGCCAGTACAGCTCGGGGTGCATGCCCCAGACCAGCACGGTGTCCTTGGGGGTGGTCTGCTTGGCGACCGCGGTGGCGACCTCGGTGGTCTGGGTGAGCTTCTGTCCGGGCCAGAACACGGCGAGGCCCCAGAAGAAGGTGCAGGCGACCGCCGAGTAGGTGAGCACCGGACGCCAGCGCACCGCCGAGGTGGAGACCGCGCCGACGCCCAGCAGTACCAGCGGCGGCATCAGCTGCAGGTAGTAGTGGCCGAAGAAGTGGAAGCCGACGCTGACCGCGATCACCGAGGACAGCAGCCACACCCCCAGGTCGGTGGTGGAGCCGTGCTCCTCCCCCGCCCCGGGGACGCTGCGGCGGCCGCGCCGCAGCCACAGCCGGTACCCGATCGGCACCACGAAGCCGAGGCCGGCGGCGAGCAGGATCGCCGAGTTGCCGAGCGCCCGGCCGGTCATCTGCAGCCAGGCGCCGCCGAGCGAGGCGTAGTCGCCGCTGCCGGTGACCACCCAGAACAGGAAGCCCTTGGGCTTGGTGAGGATCAGCGCGACCAGTGCTATCGGCAGCGCGAAGCCGAGGCCGATGGCGCCCAGCACGGGGGGCCAGCGCACGCCGCGCCGCCGGGCGTCCTGCAGCAGCATCCACAGCACCGGCAGCAGCACGGCGCCGCCGGTCTGCTTGGTCAGCGAGCAGAGCGCCACCGCGATGCCGGCGGCCAGCCAGCGGCGCCGCTCGGCGTACCGGAAGGCGGCCACCATGGCGGGCAGCATGAAGACCTCGAAGGTCGCCGCCTGGGTGTCCTCCGGCGAGAGGCCGATGGACAGCAGCAGGTAGAGCACGCCGGCCGCGCCGCCGGCCCGGTTGCCCCAGCGGCCGCGGGCGATGGAGGCCAGCAGTATCGCGGTGGCGAGGTGGGCGACGATCGCGAGGGTGCGCAGCGGCCAGAGCGAACCGGAGCCGAACAGCGCGAAGCAGGCCTGGTAGAGCCAGGGCAGCAGCGGCGGCTTGCGGTCGACGACGGTGTCGTAGAGCACCCCGCCGTCGGCGAGCATCCGGGCCTGGGTGGCGAGGTAGCCCTCGTCCGGGCTCCACACCGGGCGCAGGAAGGACGGGATGTGGGTGACCACGGCGAGCAGTGCCAGGACCGGCACCAGTCTCGTCCAGTAGCCCGTCCGGACCTGCTCGCGGAGGCGGGCGGTCATGGCGGACGGGCGGCTGGTGGTCGGTGTGGGCACGGGTGACAACCTACCGGGCGCTCCGGCCGGCGGGCGCGTCGGTCCCGGGATCCGCACCGGGGCTCCTGTTCTCGGGCATGCCGCGGCCCCGGGTGCGCGGGCACCCGGGGCCGGGGCGGGGGCGGGCGTCAGGCCTGGACGGGCTGCGCGTCGAGGCGCGCCACCAGGGCGGTCGTCTGCCGGGCGATGTCGGGGGCGGTGAGGCCGATCTCGGCCAGGATCTCCTCGCGCTTGGCGTGGTCGAGGAACTCCTGCGGGATGCCGAAGTCGCGCAGCGGCAGGTCGACGTCGGCGTCGCGCAGGGCCTGGGCGATCGCGGAGCCGACGCCGCCGACGCGGCCGTTGTCCTCGACGGTGACGACGACCCGGTGCTCGGCCGCGAGGCCGGGCAGGGCCTTGTCGACCGGCTTGACCCAGCGCGGGTCGACGACGGTGGAGGTGATGCCCTGGGCGTCGAGCAGTTCGGCGACCTCCAGGCAGATCGGGGCCATCGCGCCGACGGAGACGATGAGGACGTCGGCGCGCCGGTCGCCGCCCTGCTCTCCGCTCTCGCGGAGCACGTCCATGCCGCCGACCTTGCCGATCGCGGGGACGGCGGGGCCGACGGTGCCCTTGGAGTATCGGACGACGGTGGGCGCGTCCGGCACCTCGACGGCCTCGCGGAGCTGGGCGCGGACCTGGTCGGCGTCGCGCGGGGCGGCGAGCCGCAGGCCCGGGACGACCTGGAGGATCGACATGTCCCACATGCCGTTGTGGGAGGCGCCGTCGGTGCCGGTGACGCCGGCCCGGTCGAGGACGAAGGTGACGCCCAGCTTGTGCAGGGCGACGTCCATCAGGACCTGGTCGAAGGCGCGGTTCAGGAAGGTCGCGTAGACGGCGACGACCGGGTGCAGGCCGTTGGTGGCGAGGCCCGCGGCGGAGACGGCGGCGTGCTGCTCGGCGATGCCGACGTCGAAGATCCGGTCCGGGTAGGCCTTGGCGAAGGGGGCGAGGCCGACCGGGTGCAGCATCGCGGCGGTGATCGCCACGATGTCCTTGCGCTCGCGGCCGAGGGCGACCATCTCCTCGCCGAAGACGGAGGTCCAGTCCTTGCCGGAGGTCTTCACCGGCAGGCCGGTGTCGGGGTGGATGACGCCGACCGCGTGGAAGCGGTCCTCGTCGTTGTTCTCGGCGGCGTGGTAGCCGCGGCCCTTCTCGGTGATGCAGTGCACGATGACCGGGCCGCCGAAGCCGCGGGCCTTGGCGAGCGCGGACTCCAGCGCGACCAGGTCGTGGCCGTCGATCGGGCCGATGTACTTGAGGCCGAGGTCCTCGAACATGCCCTGCGGGGCGATGAAGTCCTTCAGGCCCTTCTTGGCGCCGTGCAGGGTGTCGAACATGGCCTGGCCGACGACGGGCGTGCGCTGCAGCGCGTCCTTGCCCCAGGACAGGAACCGCTCGTAGCCCTGGGTGGTGCGCAGGGTGGAGAGGTGGTTGGCGAGGCCGCCGATGGTCGGGGAGTACGAGCGCTCGTTGTCGTTGACGACGATGACGACCGGCAGGTCCTTGGCGTCGGCGATGTTGTTGAGCGCCTCCCAGGCCATGCCGCCGGTGAGCGCGCCGTCGCCGATGACGGCGACGACCGGGCGGTCCTCGTGGCCCTGGATCTGGTTGGCCTTGGCGAGGCCGTCGGCGTAGCCGAGCACGGTCGAGGCGTGCGAGTTCTCGATCACGTCGTGCTCGGACTCGGCGCGCGAGGGGTAGCCGGAGAGGCCGCCCTTCATCTTGAGCCGGGAGAAGTCCTGGCGGCCGGTGAGCAGCTTGTGCACGTAGCTCTGGTGGCCGGTGTCGAAGAGGATCCGGTCGCGCGGCGAGTCGAAGACCCGGTGCAGGGCGATGGTGAGCTCCACCACGCCCAGGTTCGGGCCGAGGTGGCCGCCGGTCTTCGAGACCTCTTCGACCAGGAACCCGCGGATCTCCTCGGCCAGGTCGGCCAGCTGCGCCGGGGTGAGCCGGTCGAGATCGCGCGGTCCCCTAATGCGGGTCAGCAGGGCCACCCGTTCCTCCTCGTTCACTGTTCCCAGACCTCGGTGTCCGGCCTGGCCGGGCTTCCCCGACTGCAAGAGTCTAATGTCCGGCTGGCGGACACCATGCGGCGCATGGGGGCTCCGCTAGGACATGACGGGGCCCGGCACCCGATCGGTTCGGGTGCCGGGCCTCACACTGCTCCGGGCGTGTCGTCAGCCCCGGCCGCTGGACTTCTGGGTGCGGCGGGAGACGGAGTCGAGCACGACCGCGGCGAGCAGCACCGAGCCGGTGATCATGTACTGGATCGCCTGGTTGACGTGCACCAGGTCGAGGCCGGTGATGATCGACTGGATGACCAGGATGCCGAGCAGGGCGGACCAGGTCTTGCCGCGGCCGCCGAAGAGGCTGGTGCCGCCGATGACGGCCGCCGCGATCGAGTTCATCAGGACGTTGCCGCTGCCGAGCAGCTTGTCGGCGGAGCCCTGCTGGGAGGCGATGAAGAGGCCGCCGAGGGCCGCCATGCCGGCCGAGATCATGAAGACCGAGATCCGCACCCAGGCGACGTTGATGCCGGCCCGGCGGGCCGCCTCGACGCTGCCGCCGACCGCGAAGATCTGCCGGCCGTAGGAGGTGCGGCGGAGCACGAAGTCGGTGATGACGACGATCGAGAGGAAGATCACCAGGGGCAGCGGCAGGCCGCGGTCCTGGTTCAGCATGTAGGCGGCGACCAGGCCGATCACCGCGATCACGCCGGTGCGCAGGGCGATCTCGCTCATCGGGCGGGCCGGCAGGCCGGCGTCGCCGCGGCGCTTGGCGTCCAGGAACTGGCCGGCGCCGAAGAGCGCGATGCCGAGGACGGCGAAGCCCCAGGTGAAGGCGACGTCGCCGTCGCCGAGGAAGTAGGTGTCCAGGTTGGCGAGCACACCGTCGTTCAGGACGTTGACGGTGCCCTTGTCGCCGAGGACGTACATCTGCAGGCCGCTCCAGGCGAGCAGGCCGGCCAGGGTGACGACGAAGGCGGGGACGCCGATCTTGGCGAAGAAGAAGCCGTGCAGGGCGCCGATGGCGACCGCGGCGGCGATGGCGATCAGGCAGGCGAGCCACTCGTTGAGGCCGGAGCGCACCGAGAGGACGGCGGCTATCGCCGCGGAGACGCCGGCGACCGAGCCGAGCGACAGGTCGATCTCGCCGAGCAGCAGCACGAAGACGATGCCGACGGCGATGAGGCCGGGGCCGGCGATCCACTTGGTGATGTTGGTGAGGTTGTCGGCGTTCAGGAAGTCGCCGGTGATGCCCTGGAAGATGGCGCCGATCAGGATCAGGCCGAGCACGACCGGGACGGAGCCCAGGTCGCCGCTCTTCATCTTGCGCTTGAACTCCTGGAGGTAGCCGGCGAAGCCCGCCTCGCGCACGAGGAGCCGCGGGTCGACCGCGGGCGCGGCCGGGGCGGCCGCCTGCTCCGGGGCCTTCTCCGTGGCGTCGTTGGTGGTCTGGTCGGTGGTCACTTCGCTTCCTCCGCGATACGTGCCTGACGCCGGGTCACGGCGTTCTCGGTGGCGCCGGTGATGGCGGAGATGATCTCCTCGTGCGAGGTGCTGGCCACCTCGAAGACGCCGTTGTTGCGGCCCAGGCGGAGCACCGCGACGGTGTCCGCGACGGCCTTGACGTCGGCCATGTTGTGGCTGATCAGGATGACGCCGAGGCCGCGGTCGCGCAGGCGCTCGACCAGGTCGAGGACCTGGGCGGTCTGCTCGACGCCGAGGGCGGCGGTGGGCTCGTCCAGGATGACGATCTTGGGGTCGCCGACCAGGGCGCGGGCGATCGCGACGACCTGGCGCTGACCGCCGGAGAGCGCGGCGATCGGGATGCGGACGCTGGGGATGCGGATCGACAGGGTGTCGAGCAGCTCCTTGGCGCGCTTCTCCATGGCGACCTCGTCGAGCGCGCCGAAGCGGCGCAGCTCGCGGCCGAGGAAGAGGTTGCCGACCACGTCGAGGTTGTCGCAGAGTGCGAGGTCCTGGTAGACGGTGGCGACGCCGAGGGCCTGGGCGTCGTGCGGCCGGTTGATCGAGACCTTGGTGCCCTCCCACTCGATCGCGCCCTCGTCGATGGGGTGCACGCCGGCGATCGTCTTCACCAGCGTCGACTTGCCTGCACCGTTGTCGCCGACCAGGGCGACCACCTCGCCGGCGTGGACCTCCAGATGCACATCGGTGAGCGCCTGGACGGCACCGAAGCGCTTGGAGACACCGCGCAACGCCAGTACGGGTGCGCCTGTCACGTGAACCATCTCCTTCATGCCGCGCCCGCCCCCGGATATGGGCATGACACGGCCTGCCGCGCGCCGACCCGGGCGCGAAGGTTAGTGCGAGAAAGGGGGTGGGCCGGCCGGGGACCTCCGGGGTCCCGCCACGGAGGAAGGGGCCGGCCTCGCCGCAGGGTGGGCGCCCCGGCTCGGGGCGCCCACCCGGGTGGACTTACTGCAGGCCCGCGGTCTTGCAGGCGTCGGCGTAGGTGCCGGTGCAGATGTCGGCGACGGTGTACAGCTTGTCGGCGATCACGGTGTCCTTGATGTTGGCCTTGGTGACGACCTTCGGGTCGAGCAGCTTGGCCGGGATGCCCTTGTCGGTGTCGCTGTCGATGCTGGAGGAGGCGACGGCCTTGACGTCCTTGCCCTGCAGCAGCGCGACGGCGAGCTCGGCCGCCGAGTCGGCCAGCGGCTTGTACGCCTTGTAGATGGTGTACGACTGCTCGCCGGTGACGAGGCGCTGGATGGCGTCGAGGCCCGCGTCCTGGCCGCCGACCGGGACGTTGATGCCCGCGGACTTCAGCTGGGTGATGATCGCGGCGGCCATGCCGTCGTTGGCGGAGTAGACGGCCTGGAAGCCGTCCTTGCCGAGCTGGGTGATCGCGGCGCCGATCTTCTGGCCGGCCACGGTGGGCTTCCACTCACCGGACTGCTCGTAGACGACCTTCTTGACCTTGCCGTCGAGGACCTTGTGCGCACCGGACTTGAACTTGCCGGCGTTCGGGTCGGCGTCGTCACCGTTGATCATGACGATGTTGGACTCGGCGGCCTTCGCGCCCAGGGCGTCCAGCAGGGCCTGGCCCTGCAGCTCGCCGACCTTCTCGTTGTCGAAGGAGACGTAGGCGGAGACCGGGCCGGTGGCCAGACGGTCGTACGCGATGACCTTGACGCCCTTGGCGGCCGCCTCCTTGACCCAGGACTGGGTCGAGGCCGCGTCGAAGGCGTCCAGGATGATGACCTTGACGCCCTGGGCGATCAGGGTGTCGAACTGCTGCTTCTGCTTCGCGGCCGAGCCCTCGGCGTTGCTGTACTTGACGGTGCAGTCGCCGCACAGCTCCTTGACCTTGGCCTCGATGAACGGCTTGTCGAAGGACTCGTAGCGGACGGAGGACGCGTTCTCCGGGAGCAGCAGGCCGATCGACTTGCTGTCGCCGCCCTTGGCGTCGTCCTTCTTGTCACTGCCGGCCTTGCCACAGGCGGCCATGGAGAGGGCCATCGAGACAGCAGCGGTACCGATGACAGCGCGACGCATCATTGCGTTCATGGTGGGGGTGCCTCCCTGACAGAGCCGCAACATTGCGGCGAGGTTGAGTGGAGTCAACCCGGCCCACACCTTGTCGTCAATAAGTAAAACCGCAACTGCGCTGATTCGAACCTTTTCGTTATCTTCCTGAAGGCGAAGCCGAGATCAAACGACCTCGGCCCCGCCCGTCGTCCCAGCTCAGGGCGGCTCCGGACCCGCCCGGAACCCGCTCAGGCGCTGGACGCGGACGCCAATCCGGTATGCCGGATGGCGCCCGATTCGCCCATCTCGCTCATCACCAGCGCCAGCGCGCCGAGCACCTCGGCCCGGCCGCCGAGCGTGCCCGGGACGACCGAGAGCTGCCGTGCCGCGCTCGGGATCGCGTACCGCGCCACCGAGTCCCGGATCGGGGAAAGCACCAGCTCACCGGCCTCGGCGAGCTCGCCGCCGAGGATCACCCGACGGGGGTTCAGCAGGTTGCACAGGGTCGCCACACCGGAGCCGATCTGCCGCCCGGCGTCCGCGATGACCCGTCGGCAGCCCAGGTCGCCCTGCTGCGCCAGCTGCACCACCTTGTTCAGCGTCAGCTCGCCGGGGTGGCTCGCGTTCAAGAGGTTGAGCAGGTAGCGGGAACCGACGAAGGTCTCCAGGCAGCCCCGGTTGCCGCAGCGGCAGACCGGCCCGGCCTCGTCCAGCGTGATGTGCCCGATCTCGCCCGCGGTGCCGCCGGGGCCCCGGTAGATCTGGCCGTTGATGACAAGTCCGGAGCCGACGCCGCTGGCCACCTTGATGTAGGCCAGGTCGCTCAGCCCACGGCCCGCGCCCCAGACCAACTCGCCCAGCGCGCCCAGGTTGGCGTCGTTGTCCACGTACACCTGCATGCCCAGGCGCTGGGAGAGCTCCCGGCCCGGGTTGACGCCCGTCCAGCCCGGCAGGATCGCGGTCGAGCCGAGCGCACCCGTCTCCACGTCGATCGGGCCCGGCACGCCGAGGCCCACTCCGATCACCTTGTCCGGCCGGAACCCGGCCTGCGTGAGCAGCCGGCCGACCAGCGCCTCGGCCCGGTCGAAGCCCTGCTGCGCCGACACGTCGGTGTCGATCGGCTCGCTCTCCTCGGCCAGCACCCGGTGCGCCAGATTGCCCACCGCGACCCGCAGATGGGTGTGACCGAAGTCGACGCCGACCACGATCCCGGCGTCCCCGCTGAGCGAGACACTGCGCGCCCGTCTGCCTCCTGAGGAGGTGTCGGCCACCACGACGGTGCCGCTCTCCTTCAGCTCGCGGACGATGTTGGACACCGTTGCCGCCGACAACCCTGTGGACCTGGCGATCTCGGCCTGGGTGAGCGAGCCGGCCATCCGCACGGCCCGCAGCACCCTTTCGAGGTTCGCCCGGTGCAGTGAGGACTGCGATCCCGGCGTGTCCATCGACATGATTCACCCTCCCAGGGCACGGGAACCCGACCGCTCCCGTCCCTGCCGCGCCCTTGCGGCGGAGCTCGTTGTGGCCGGCCGGGCCGTCACCCTGCGGTGTCGAATCCTCAACCGGGCGTTCATCTTCAACTTCTGAACTCTAAGCTCAGCCAAGTCCGCAATACAGAGTCAAGGGCGAAAGCAGATCGTTGCGAAACCTCAGCCGCCGCCCTACGTCGAGTGTCGTAGCCGAACGCCCGGACCGCCCGACAGCCCCGGAAATCGCAGGTCCGCGCGGGGGACGGGCGTGAAAGGATGCCCCCAACCAAGCCTGACAAAGGAGTCCTGCGAGTGCCTGGCACCAACTTGACCCGTGAGGAGGCCCGTACCCGGGCCGCACTCCTGCATGTGGAGTCGTACGACATCGAGCTCGACCTGGGCTCGGCCCCCGAGGGGGGCACCTTCCGGTCCACCACCGTGGTCCGCTTCTCCGCCACCACCCCGGGTGCCGCCACCTTCATCGACCTGGTGGCGCCGAGCGTGTCCGAGATCGTGCTGAACGGCGAGGCGCTGGACCTCGCCGCCTTCGCCGACAGCCGGATCGCGCTGCCCGCCGTCCAGGCCGAGAACGAGCTCCGGGTCGTCGCCGACTGCGCCTACACCAACACGGGCGAGGGCCTGCACCGCTTCGTCGACCCGGTCGACGGCGAGACCTACCTCTACACCCAGTTCGAGGTCCCGGACGCCCGCCGCGTCTTCGCCGCCTTCGAGCAGCCCGACCTCAAGGCGACCTTCCGGTTCACCGTCGCCGCCCCCGCGGGCTGGGTCGTGGTCTCCAACTCCCCCACCCCGGAGCCGGCCGGCGAGGGCGCCACCCGCACCTGGGCCTTCGAGCCCACCCCGCGGATGTCCACCTACGTCACCGCCCTGGTCGCCGGCCCCTACGTGGGTGTCTTCGACGAGTACGCCGCGGGCGACCAGCGGGTGCCGCTCGGCGTCTACTGTCGTCCCTCGCTGCGCGAGTTCCTGGACGCCGAGGCGATCTTCGAGGTCACCAAGCAGGGCTTCGACTACTTCCAGGAGAAGTTCGACTTCGCCTACCCGTTCGCCAAGTACGACCAGCTGTTCGTGCCGGAGTTCAACGCCGGCGCGATGGAGAACGCGGGCGCCGTCACCCTGCGCGACCAGTACGTCTTCCGTTCCAAGGTCACCGACGCCTCCTACGAGATGCGCGCCGCGACCATCCTCCACGAGCTCGCCCACATGTGGTTCGGCGACCTCGTGACCATGGAGTGGTGGAACGACCTCTGGCTGAACGAGTCCTTCGCCACCTTCGCCGAGGCCGTCTGCCAGGCCGAGGCCCCCGGCTCCAAGTGGCCGAACTCCTGGACGACCTTCGCCAACCAGATGAAGACCTGGGCGTACCGGCAGGACCAGCTGCCGTCCACCCACCCGATCATGGCGGAGATCAACGACCTGGAGGACGTCCAGGTCAACTTCGACGGCATCACCTACGCCAAGGGCGCCTCGGTGCTCAAGCAGCTGGTCGCCTACGTCGGCCAGGACGCCTTCTTCAAGGGCGTGCAGGCGTACTTCAAGCGCCACGCCTGGGGCAACACCACCCTCCCCGACCTGCTCGGCGCGCTCGAGGAGGCCAGCGGCCGCGACCTGAGGACCTGGTCCAAGGCCTGGCTGGAGACCGCCGGCATCAACCTGCTCCGCCCCGAGCTGCACATCAACACCGACGGCGACATCGAGTCCTTCGCGATCCTCCAGGAGGCCCCCGCGCTGCCCGCCGGCGCCCGCGGCGAGGCCGTGCTGCGCCCGCACCGGATCGCGATCGGCCTCTACGACCTGGTCGACGACACCCTGGTGCGCACCGACCGGATCGAGCTGGACGTCGACGGCCCGCGCACCGAGGTGCCCGAGCTGGTCGGCCGGCACCGCCCCGCCGTCCTGCTGCTCAACGACGACGACCTCTCGTACGCCAAGGTCCGCCTCGACGAGGACTCGCTCGCCGTCGTCACCGAGCACCTCGGCGACTTCACCGACTCGCTGCCGCGCGCCCTGTGCTGGGCCTCCGCCTGGGACATGACCCGTGACGGCGAGCTCGCCACCCGCGACTACCTGTCGCTCGCCCTCTCCGGCCTGCAGCGCGAGTCCGACATCGGCGTCGTCCAGTCCGTGCAGCGCCAGGTCAAGCTCGCCCTGGAGATGTACGCCGACCCGGCCTGGCGCGAGGAGGGCCTGCAGCGCTGGGCCGCCGCCGCCGAGGAGCGGCTGCGCGCCGCGGCCCCCGGCAGCGACCACCAGCTCGCCTGGGCCCGCGCCCTGGCCGCCGCCGCCCGCACCGACGCCCAGCTCGGCCTGCTGGCCGACCTGCTCGACGGCTCGGAGACGATCGAGGGCCTGGCCGTCGACACCGAGCTGCGGTGGAGCCTGCTGGCCCGCCTGGTCGCCACCGGCCGCGCCGACGACAAGGCCGTGGACGAGGAGCTGGTGCGCGACAACACCTCCTCCGGTCAGGAGCACGCCGCCAGCTGCCGGGCCGCCCGCCCGACCGCCGGGGCCAAGGCCGAGGCGTGGGCCTCCGTGGTGGAGTCCGACAAGCTCACCAACTACGTGCAGGAGGCCGTCATCGGCGGCTTCCAGCAGGCCGACCAGCGTGCGCTGATCGCCCCCTACCGCGAGAAGTACTTCGCCGCGGTCAAGGGCGTCTGGGAGAGCCGCAGCCACGAGATCTCGCAGCAGATCATCGTCGGCCTGTTCCCGGCTTACCAGGTCGAGCAGGCCACCCTGGACGCCACCGACGCCTGGCTGGCCTCCGCCGACCCGGCGCCGGCGCTGCGCCGCCAGGTCGTGGAGTCCCGGGCCGGCATCGAGCGCGCCCTGAAGGCGCAGGCCGCCGACCGCGCGGCCGGCGAGCGCCGCGCCTGAGCGCTGGAGGCCTGGCAGTGGATGCTCGGCATCTGCGTCCTGCCCGCGGTGCTCTACTTCGTGATGGCCGCGATGATCCCGGAGTCCC